>NZ_JBEXSR010000014.1:0-189331 GCF_040613735.1 Streptomyces sp. NPDC006235 | reverse complement strand
CAACTCGCCCCGGAGTCGTTCCACCTCCCCCAACCTCATACCCGAGAGGATGCCCACCCAGGCGATATCACCCAACGTAACGAAGCACTACTAGGGCCTGTCGTTTGGATCACGCCGCAGACGCGGGGTCTGGCACGCGCATCTGCGGCGTTGCGGCTGGGGCGAGGTGGGAGCGCAACTCGGCGCTGCGAGGTGCCGCCTGCGCCCACCCGTGCCGCCCCTGGGGGCACCTCCCAGGCCCTTGAGGCACTGGGGGAGGCACGACTGCCCGCAGGCTAGGCCGTCGGCCAGGCCTCCGCCAGCATCTTCCGGGTGTCCGCCAGCAGCTGCGGCAGCACCCGCGTATGTCCCACCACCGGCATGAAGTTCGTGTCGCCGCCCCACCTCGGCACGATGTGCTGGTGCAGGTGTGCCGCGATGCCCGCGCCGGCGACCGAGCCCTGGTTCATGCCGATGTTGAAGCCGTGGGCGCCGGAGGCCGTGCGCAGGGCCGTCATCGCCTGCTTGGTGAGTTCGCCGAGCTCGGCGGTCTCCCCCGCCGTCAGGTCGGTGTAGTCGGCGACGTGCCGGTAGGGCACCGTCATCAGGTGCCCGCCGTTGTAGGGGTACAGATTGAGCACCGCGTAGACCTGCTCGCCGCGCCTGACGACCAGCCCGTCCTCGTCGGACTTGGCCGGGATGGAGCAGAAGGGGCAGCCGTCGCCGGCGCCCGGGCCGCTCGGCTTGTTCTCACCCTGGATGTAGGCCATCCGATGGGGCGTCCACAGACGCTGGAACGCGTCCTGAGTCCCCACTCCCAGCTGCTGCTCCGGCTCACTCGTCATGCAGTGCAGCATATGGCGTCGAGCTGGGGGTACGGCAAAGGCCCCCGGGATCTCCCGGGGGCCCGTACGCGGTTCGGCCAGGGCGTGGTCGCGCCGTGCGGTCAGACCTGCGCCCGCTCCTCGACGACCTTGAGGATCTTCGCGATGGCCTCGTCGAACGGGATGCCGTTCTCCTGGGAGCCGTCGCGGTAGCGGAAGGACACGGACCCATGGGACATGTCCTCGTCGCCCGCGATGACCATGAAGGGCACCTTCTGCTTCTGGGCGTTGCGGATCTTCTTCTGCATGCGGTCCGAGGAGGAGTCCACCTCGACGCGCAGGCCCTTCGTCCTGGCCGCCGCCGCGAACTTCTCCAGGTACTCGACGTGCGCGTCGCCGATCGGGATGCCGACCGCCTGGACCGGGGCCAGCCACGCCGGGAAGGCGCCCGCGTAGTGCTCCAGGAGCACGGCGAAGAAGCGCTCGATCGAGCCGAACAGCGCGCGGTGGATCATGACCGGGCGGGTCTTGGAGCCGTCCGCGGCCGTGTACTCCAGGTCGAAGCGCTCCGGCAGGTTGAAGTCGAGCTGGATGGTCGACATCTGCCAGGTGCGGCCGATGGCGTCCTTGGTCTGCACGGAGATCTTCGGGCCGTAGAAGGCGGCGCCGCCCGGGTCCGGGACCAGCGGCAGGCCCTGTTTCTCGGCGACCTGGCGGAGGGTCTCCGTCGCCTCCTCCCAGGCCTCGTCCGAGCCGACGAACTTCTCCGGGTCCTTGGTGGACAGCTCCAGGTAGAAGTCGGTGAGGCCGTAGTCGCGCAGCAGGCCGAGGACGAAGGTGAGCGTCTTGTCGAGCTCCTCCGACATCTGCTCGCGGGTGCAGTAGATGTGCGCGTCGTCCTGCGTGAAGCCACGGGCCCGGGTCAGGCCGTGCACGACGCCCGACTTCTCGTACCGGTACACGGTCCCGAACTCGAACAGGCGCAGCGGCAGCTCACGGTAGGAGCGCCCGCGCGCGTCGAAGATCAGGTTGTGCATCGGGCAGTTCATGGGCTTGAGGTAGTAGTCCACGCCCTCGTCGAGCTGCATGGGCGGGTACATGCCGTCGGCGTACCAGTCCAGGTGGCCCGAGGTCTCGAAGAGCTTCCCCTTCGTCGCGTGCGGGGTGTAGACGAACTCGTACCCCTCCTCCTCGTGGCGGCGCCGCGAGTAGTCCTCCATGACCCGGCGGATGATGCCGCCCTTGGGGTGGAAGACGGCCAGGCCGGAGCCGATCTGCTCCGGGATGGAGAACAGGTCGAGCTCGCTGCCGAGCTTGCGGTGGTCGCGCTTCTCGGCCTCGGCGAGGAACTCCAGATGCGCCTTCAGCTCGTCCTTGGTGGGCCAGGCGGTTCCGTAGATGCGCTGGAGCATGGGGTTCTTCTCGCTGCCGCGCCAGTAGGCGGCCGCGTTGCGCATCAGCTTGAACGCCGGGATCGCGCGGGTCGACGGCAGGTGGGGGCCGCGGCAGAGGTCCTTCCAGCACAGCTCGCCGGTCTTGGCGTCCAGGTTGTCGTAGATCGTCAGCTCGCCGGCGCCGACCTCGACGTCCGCGCCGTCGTCGCTGGAGGCGGCGCCCTTGAGGCCGATCAGCTCCAGTTTGTAGGGCTCGCCGGCCAGCTCCTCGCGGGCGGCCTCGTCGGTGACCACGCGGCGGGCGAATTTCTGCCCCCGCTTCTGGATCTCCTGCATCTTCTTCTCGATGGCCTTGAGATCCTCGGGCGTGAACGGCTTCTCGACGTCGAAGTCGTAGTAGAAGCCGTCCTTGACGGGCGGGCCGATGCCGAGCTTGGCCTCGGGGAAGAGCTCCTGCACGGCCTGCGCCATGACGTGCGCGGTGGAGTGGCGCAGGATGTCGAGGCCGTCCTCGGAGGAGATCTCGACGCCCTCGACCTCGTCGCCCGCGGTCAGGGCGTACGACAGGTCCTTGAGCTCGCCGCCCACGCGCGCGGCGATGATCGAGCGCTCGCCGGCGAAGAGCTCGGCGGCCGTAGTGCCCGTCGTCACCACGCGTTCTTCCCGCTCGGAATCGCGCTGGATGATCACACGGACGTCTGACACCGGTCTCTCCTGACTGAAGGTGGGGTCGCGGCGCCATACCGGAGCGCGCGCACGAGTATGGATCGTACCGACCCCGGACCGCCGACCGCGAAATCAGTCCCCGCAGTCCCCTCCGCAGGCCTCCTCGAAGAAGGCCGCCATCCCGGCGTTCTCCTGCAGCGCCTTCATCAGGCGGTCCCGCTCGGCGTCGTCGACCTGCACCGGTACGACCCCGTGGGCGCCGGTCAGGCGCCGGAAGCCGCCCCGGCTCTCCAGCCGGCCCTGGACCCGCACCGGCAGCCCGACCAGGTGGGCGTGCCCGGCGATGCGGTACCCCTCCTCGTCGAGGGCGACGCGGACGTTCGGCACGTCGGCCCCGGCCAGCACCCGCAGCCGTACGGTGCCCTCGCCGCGCGGCCCCGACCTGCGCATCCGTGTCACGGCTCCCGTGATCCGCACCGGTACGGCGGGTTCCTCGCGCAGGTAGCGGGCGCCCGCCTCGCGCAGCACCGGCAGGTCGCCGGGTGAGAACTCGACGGGCTCGGCGGAGGGCGCGCAGCCCTCGGGCACACCGGCGGCCGGGGCCCACTCGACGGCGATCCGGGCGCCCTCCGTGCCCCGGACCAGGGCGATGACGGCCTCGGTGAGTTCGTGGCTCACCCCTGCCTGGACCGCGGCGTCGAAGGCGTCCATGCCGCCGGTGGCGCGCTGGTAGTCGATGGCCTCACGGGCGGCGTACAGGGCCTGGTGGAGGCGTACGGCGAGGGGGCGGCCGCCCGCGACGGGCACGAAGGCGGTGAGCCGGCCGTGCGTCGCGGAGCCGACGAGGACGTGGTCCAGCAAGGCCTCGGCGGAGCGCCGGTGCCGGGCGCCGTGGTAGCCCGCCCGTGCGCGGGTGGCGAGCGCCGCCGCGAGCAGTATCCGGCGGGCGGCGGTGCGCAGCCGGTCCTCGACGGTCCAGGGCGCCGCGCCGGCGGGCCCGGCGGGGACGTCGTGCCACCAGCGGATCTCGTCGCTGGGGACGGCGAGGGAGACGAGGACCTCACGGGCGGAGGGCGAGCCGCTGCGGGACAGGGCGAGCAGGGCCTCACCGAGCAGGTCGTCGCTGTCGGGGAAGGCGCGGCTCTCGGGCACGAGGAGGCTGGTGCCGTTGCCGCCGGGGCCGGGCGGGGTCCAGCGCCCGTAGCGGCCCGGGGCGCCGCCGCGCCGCCGCCAGCCGTGCCGGTGGAGCAGGGCGCCGAGCACGGCCGGGTCGACGTCGGCGGGCTCGGGCGGGGCGCCGCTGAAGGTGCTGTCGACGGGATGGGGCCGCACGGGCCTCAGTGGCTCCTCGGTCGGGCGGTGCGTCACGGTTTCCCTCCCGTCCCGACCCGCGTCATGATCTCGCACAGCGCCCGGTCGTCGAAGATGCGTGAAGTCGGTATCCGCACGGTGGTGCGGCGGCGGCCGGTGATCGGCTGGCCGGCGAGGTTGGTCCAGTAGCAGCAGTGCCTGAGGTCGAGCCGGTCGTGGCCGGCGCGCAGCCAGTCGTCCTGGGAGCGCGGCACCAGCATCACCACCAGGATCTTGTGCACCGACACGGGAGTGCGGGCGAGCTTCGCCAGGTGCTCGTTGTCGAGTGTGAACGCGAAGGTGCGGCCCGGCGGGTCGGGCGGCACCTGGTAGGTGGCCTTGAGCTGCACCTTGATGGTCACCTCGTCGTCGACGGTGTGCCCGGGGGCGCTGTGGCTGACGTGCCAGTCGATGCCGTTGTCGGGGAACGGCTGGGAGAGCGAGCAGCCGGCGGCCGCCGCGACGGCGTGCAGATAGCCGACCTGGAGTGTCTCCATGCAGGCGGTGGTGGCGAGAGTGCCGCGAGAGGGAGCCGTGCGCTCGGGCAGCAGCCCGCCCCGTTCGGGCTGCGCTATGGCCATGGCCAACAGCCTTCCAGAACAAGTGAGTCCCCGCTGCGGGCCGCTGAACTGCGCGGACCCTTACTCCTGTTGTCTCCTTCCGGCGTACGGCGCAAACAGGACGGGTATCACCGGATCGGGCAGCGGACGGTACGTCAACTGCCGAGGGTGAACGAGGGGTTGTGTGGCGATGACGACGTGCTGGTATGAAGGGCCGCTGGCCGCCTTCGACACGGAGACGACGGGCGTGGACGTCGAGACCGACCGCATCGTGTCGGCCGCCGTCGTCGTCCAGGACGCCCCGGGCGTCCGCCCGCGGGTCAGCCGCTGGCTGGTGAACCCGGGCGTGCCGGTGCCCGCCGAGGCGACGGCGGTGCACGGGCTGACGGAGGAACACCTGCAGCGCAACGGCCGGTGGCCGGCGCCGGTGATGTTCGAGATAGCGGAGGCGCTCGCCGAGCAGGCGCAGGTCGGCCGCCCGGTCGTGGTGATGAACGCGCCGTTCGATCTGACCCTGTTCGACCGGGAGTTGCGCCGTCACCGCGCCTCGGCCCTGAGCCGCTGGTTCGAGTCGGCGCCGCTGTGCGTGCTCGACCCGAGGGTCCTGGACAAGCACCTGGACCGCTACCGCAAGGGCCGCCGCACCCTGACCGATCTGTGCGAGCACTACGGCGTCGCCCTGGAGGGCGCGCACGACGCGGCGGCCGACGCCGTGGCGGCGCTGGAGGTCACCCGGGCGGTGGGCCGGCGTTTCGCGTCGCGGCTGGAGCGCCTGGCCCCCGGTGAGCTGCACACGCTTCAGGCGGTGTGGCACGCGGCGCAGGCCCGGGGGCTCCAGGCGTGGTTCGCGCGCAGCGGTGTGGAGGAGTCGGTCGACCCGGCCTGGCCGCTGCGTCCGGACCTGCCGGCGGCGGCCTGAGCACCTGGGCAGGACACCTGCGCGGGGCATGAAAAAACCGGTCCGTCTGTGACGGACCGGCTGTTTCCGGTGGGCGATACTGGGTTCGAACCAGTGACCTCTTCGGTGTGAACGAAGCGCTCTCCCACTGAGCTAATCGCCCGGGAACGCACTGAACAATACAGGTCCCGGCACGCTTCCTTCAAACCGCTTCTAGGGCCTGTCTGACAAATTCCCGTCGTCCGCCCGAAGGGCGGGCTCCGCGGCGTCTGGTGCGTGCGATCGCAAGGCGCCGGAGCGCCCTCGTGGCGGAGCCACGTGGGCGATTCGGCAACGCGGCGAGCGTGCGTGCCAGACGCCGCGGAGCAGGCGGGAATTTGTCAGACAGGCCCTAGGTGCCTGGCCAGTCCGCGCGCTCCGGTGCGCATCATCAGGCGGTGATTGGCCCGGAAGGCGGGCCGGCACGGCACGGCGAGCCGCCGCAGCAGCGGCTTGCGGACGTCGACGACCTGGTCGTACCGCGCGCGAGTCCCCGCCCCGTCCGGGGTGACCGTCCAGCGCGCCCAGCCCTCCATGTCGCCGGACAGGGCGATCTCCAGCACGCCGGCCGCGGGGTCGCGCCGCGCCTCCCGCGCCGTGAAGGTCATGTCGTACGGCAGGACGGAGCGGATCCGGACCACCCCCGTGGTGTCGTCGAGCCGGGTCACCTCCTTGACCTGCCGCCACCACCGGGGGTAGTCCTCGGCACGCTCCAGTGCCTCGTACACGGGAGCGGGCGGTGCGGGCAGGGTCCACAGCGTGCGGAAGCGGTAGTGGTTCCAGTCCATGACCGCAGTCTGCCCACGTGCGGTGCGGGTTGTCTGAGTACGCGCCTGAGTACCCGCACTCATGCCGTAGAGGGGTGACGCGGACCACACTGCCGGTCATGAACCACCTTCCGCCCCCGGCCGAGGAACTGCGGGTCCTCGACGCCGAACTCCGGCAACTGGACGCCCGCCGGGCCCAGTTGCTGTCCCGACGCGCCTGGCTGGTCGCGACCCTGCAACAGGCACAGCAACAACCGCAGCAGGCCTGGGCTCAGGCTCGTACGCAGCCGCCGCCCGTCGCATGGTCCCGCCCGGAGACCGCCGCGCCCAGCGTGCAGAACGTGCTGCTGGTGCTCGGCGGTGTGCTGCTCACGCTCGCGGCGGCGGTGTTCACGCTGGTCAGCTGGGGGCAGATGGGGATCAGCGGTCGGGCGCTGGTGCTCGGCGCGGTCACGCTGGCCGCGCTCGCCGGGCCGGCGCTCCTGCTGAAGCGGGGGCTGCGGTCGACGGCCGAGTCCGTGGCGGGTCTCGGGCTGGCGCTGACCGTGCTGGACGCCTACGCCCTGCACGAGGCCGCTCTCGCCGGGACCGACGGGACGGGGTACGCGGCCGCCGCGACGGCGGTGCTGGCGGGGGTCTGGTCGGCGTACGGTCTGCTGCCGGCCACGGCCGCGCTGCGGCTGCCCCTGCCCTGCGCCCTGGCGGCGGCCCAGTTCCCGCCGCTGCTGTGGGCCCTGTCCGCCGGCGCCGACCCGTACGCGATCAGCGCCGCGCTGCTGGTGACGGCCGGGCTCGACACGGTGGCGGCGCTGCGGGTGACGGCCGTTTCCCTACGGATCTGCGCGGTCGTCGGTGCGTACGGCACGGGCGGCTGCGGTGTTCTGGCGGCCGGCTGGCTGTCCGTGACGGCCGGCGGCCCCGGCGCTGCCGCCCGGGCCGGGGGGCTGCTCCTGTTCGCGGCGGCGATCGCGCTTGGTGCGGCCTGGCGGATCTCGGGTTCGGGCGTTCGGCACGCCCTCGGTCTCGCGGCGGCCTCGGGGCTGCTCACCGTGGGGGCGCTCGGCGGAGTGGCTCGCTTCGCGGTGCCGGCGCAGTGGGTGGTGCTGGTCCATCTGGCCTTGGGCGTCGCCCTGTTGGCGGGGTTGCGGGCCGGGCGGCTGCTGCCGGACGCGGTGCGGCACGGTCTCGCCTGGGCCTCCGCCGTCGTCCAGGCGCTGGCTCTGCTGTGGGCGCTGCCCGTCGTCGCGCTGGTGGTGATGGGGCCGGCCGGCTGGCTGGGCCGGGTGTGGAGCGGTGCGCCGTCGGACTCCCGTGCGGCCGTCGCCGTCGAGGCGCCCTGGCCGTCGGACGCGGTGGCGGCTCCCGTCGTCCTGCTGGCGGTCGCGGCCGTACTCGCCTCGGTGGTCCGTGCGGAGCGGTGGCGCCCGCGTGCCCGGCTCGGTGCGCTGGGTCTGCTGTGGACCGCGACGCTGCTGCTTCCGGCGATCCTCGCGGTTCCCTACCTCGCGGGACTGCCGGTCCTGGGGATCATGACGGCGGCCGCGCTGTACCTGGGCCGGACCACGGCGTCCGGCGCGCGGGTCACCGCCCTCGTCCTGGCCCTGGTCACGGCCGTCGACCTCACCCTGCTCTCCCTCGCCTCCCAGACCGCGACACTCGTGGTGCTGTCCCTGCTGACGGCGCTGCTCGCCGCGGCCTCGTGGCGGTCGGACGTCGCCCCCTTCACGGCTCCGGCCGCCCTGGTGTACGCGGCCGCCCTCGCCTCGGCGACGGGTGCCGCCGTGGACTGGCCGCCGGCCCGGACCGCCCTGCTGGTCCTGGCCGTTCCCGTGGCCGCCGCCCTGCTCGCGCCGCGTCTGGCCGCATGGCGGGCGACGGTGCCGGTCGAGGCGGTGGGAGCCGCCGCCGGGCTGCTGGCCGTGGGCCTCGCGGTCACCGATCCGCCGCTGCTCGCCCTGGTGCTGGCGTCGTGCGGCGTCATCGCCGCGGGAACGGCGCTGCGTCCGGACCGCCGTCCCGCCGGCTACGCGGCCGCGGCCCTGTTCGTGCTGGCCGCCTGGGTGCGCCTGGCCGCGTGGGAGGTCGGCACACCCGAGGCGTACACGCTCCCGGTGACCGTTCCGGCGCTGCTCGTCGGCGCCCTGCGCAGGCGCCGCGACCCGCAGGTCTCCTCCTGGACGGCCTACGGCCCCGGACTCGCCGCCACGCTCCTGCCGAGTCTCGTCGCGGCCTGGGGAGATCCGCAGTGGACGCGGCCGTTGCTGCTGGGCGCGGCGGCCCTGCTGGTCACCCTGCTGGGTGCCCGGCACCACCTCCAGGCTCCGCTGGTGCTGGGCGGTTCGGTGCTCGCCCTGGTCACGCTGCACGAACTCGCCCCGTACGTCGTGCAGGTGACCGGCGCACTCCCCCGCTGGGCGCCTCCCGCCCTCGCCGGACTCCTGCTGCTCGCACTCGGGGCGACGTACGAGCAGCGGATCCGGGACGTCCGGCGGGTGCGGGACGTGCTGGGGAGGATGAACTGACCGCCGGTTACGGCATCTTGTCCCCCAGCAGCGCCAGGTTCTCGATCGCGGCGAGGCCGTACAGCGAGGTGTCGTTCGTGGACACCCAGGGCGCCTCGCTGCCCGGCACCAGCGTGAGCGGGCCGCTGAGCTTCTCGGTCTTCCAGGGGGCCGACTCCTTGTAGCCGTCGGAGTTGTAGAACTTGTCCCACGCGCGCTTGGCGAGCTTCTCGTCGCCGGACTGGACGGCGGCGTAGGCGTCGAGGCGCGAGTGCCCCTGGAAGAGGATCAGGGACCCGAAGTTGCTGCCGTAGCGGGCCGCCTGCTCCGCCTTGGTGGCATTGAAGTAGCGGCAGTAGTCGAGGTACGCCTCCTTGAACTTCGGCACGTCGACGAGGTCGATCAGCTCGGCGCACAGCTCGTTGAGGCCGAAGACGGCCGACAGGTGCGAGACCTCCACCTTGGGCTTGTCGGCGACGGCGAACCTGCCGGTGTCCAGGTCGTACAGGCCGCTGCCCTGGACGAAACCGTTGGGCTGGGCGGCGATCGTCTCCATGGTGGACAGCACGCGCGCCTTGGCCTTCTCCCACTTGGGGCCCTTGCGCTCCCACTCCGTCAGCCACGCCGAGACCAGGCCGCTCCAGTCGGTGCCGAAGCCGATCGACAGGGCGTGCCGGTCGGGCGTGTACGGCTCGGTGCGGATCTTGCGGAGCGGGTCGAGGGCGAGGAACGTCTCGTCGGAGTCGACGTTGGCGTGCATGAGGTCGCCGACGCGTTCGTCCGCCGTGAGGAAGTAGTAGTAGCGCCGGTACGTGGTGTTGGCGATGCGCTGCTGCTTGGCGCTGTCGGCGAAGTGCTGCACGCCGTGCCGGGTGCCGAGGCCGGCCCACTTGCCCAGGTGGTAGACGTCGACCTCGCCGGTGTGCCGGGTCATGGCCTCCGCGAAGCGGAAGATGTCCGAGCGGCCGCTTCTCAGGTACGCGTACCAGAGCCACAGGTCCGGCGACAGCTCGGAGTTGTCCCAGGCGTAGCCGCCGACGTCATAGCGCCACTGGTGCCGGACGGTGTCGTAGGTGTGCATGATGTCGCCGTAGTCCCAGAAGCCGTACCACCGGCGCATCTCCACCTGGTCCTTGTAGTAGGTGAAGAGGAAGTCGAGGTGGTCCTCGATCTTGGCCTTGGCGGGGGTGGAGCGGTCGGGTTCGGCGTACAGGCCCTTGCCGAAGACGCCCGCCTTGATGAGCTGCCTGGGCGGGGCGGCGAGTTGCGGGAGCACGCGGACGGCCTCGACCTGCTCGGCGAGTTGCTCGGCGCTCGGGGTGGAGTCGTTGGCCCAGAAGAGCAGTTCGGAGGTGCGGGCGATGCCGTACGGGGTGCCGAACTCGGGCTCGTAGTCCTCGTAGGTGATGTTGAGGCCCTCGAGCTGCTCGGGGAAGGTGTCCTGGCCCATGCCGTCGTGGTAGAAGCGCATGTCCATGGGCTGGGCCTCGGGGGACCACAGCCAGAGGGTGACCTCGGCCTCGTCGGTGTGGGCGTCCCGGATGTCGAGCTGGGCGGGGAACTTCTCCCAGAAGTCGCGAAGGCCGAAGGAGAATCCGCCGCTCACCCCGCCGACGTACCCGAAGCCGGAGGCGCGCCGGCCGCCGCCCGCCGCGACCCAGCCGTGGCCCTTCTTGGTGCGCTTGCGCACGGTGAAGCCGTCGGCGGACAGCTGGGAGAGGGTGTAGTCGCCCCACTCGGGGATGTACTGCAGCCGGGTGGTGACCCGCTGGTCCCAGGTGGCCGGGTCGGGCAGCTTCTTGCCCTCGTACTGCGCCGCCTGCACGGCCGCGCCGGGGTCGCGGCGCAGGCCGGTGATGCCCTTGACGGCCTCGCGCAGCAGGCCGGTGCCCTCGCCGCCGATGCGGATGTGCCGGTCGTAGGACTCGTCGCGCATCGGCACGCTGAAGCGGACGCCGAGGCCGCGGATGAAGTCTCCGCTCGCCTTGCCGGGCTCCTGCTTCCCGTCATAGGTGATGGTGTGCACCATGCGGAAGGAGTCGGCGCCCGCGTAGAAGTAGAGCCGGATGGAGAAGGGCAGCCAGCCGCGGCTGCCCTTGCGGTGCTTGCCGTCGATACGGACGACCGCGCGGACCGGGCCCTCCTGCTCGACGGTGACCTTGTCGACGGCGCCGTCGAAGCGCTCGGTCCTGACCGCGCCCTGGTCCTCGTCCTCGATCTCGGGCTGGCGGATCAGCACGAGCCGGCCGTTCTTCGCGATCTCCGTCGAGCCCCGCCTGACCGACTTGACGATCGTGGAGCCGGACTTGCCGATCCTGGCGGTGATGACGCCGGTGGAGACGTCGATGGTGCCGCCGCTCTTGTCGACCGTGACCTTCTTCTCCGGTGCGGCGGGCGTCCCGGCGGTGAGGGTGAGCTTGCCGTCGCCCGAACCGACCGCGTGGGCGGTCCACTTGAGGGAGCCGTCGGGCCAGTAGGCGATCGGCCAGGACTGCACGGCCACGGCCTTGCCGTCCGCGTCCGTCAGCGCGAAGGTCTGGTCCTTCTGGTAGGCGCCCTTCGGCCAGGGGACGCCGACGGTGGAGCCGGGGGCCGCGCCGAGGCCGCCGTCCTCCAGCCAGTCGAGGGTCACCGGGTCGGCGTCGGCGGGCTCGGCTCCGGGGACGGCCTGCGCGTTCTGCGTCCCCAGTGCCCAGCTGAACTGGGCGGCGGCTCCGGCGACGGCGGCCGCCTTCAGAAGGGACCTGCGGGGGATGGGAGACATGGCGTTGCTGCCTTTCCTCGTCCGTGCGGGAAGCGAATCCGTGCGCTGGTCAGGGGCATGACAGAGAGAGGCGCGGCGCCCTGGGCGCCGGCCCGGCAGGGGAGGAACCGCCGCTCAGCGGCGCCGGTACCGCTCCTCCACGGCCACGGCCGCCGCCGCGACGGCCCCGAGGACGGGGACCGCCAACGGCGCGGCGAACCAGGCGGACACGACCACCACGGCCAGTCCGCCGATGATCAGGAAGGACCCGGCCGGGTCGAGCACCGTCCGGCGCCAGGCCGCCGCCAGCAGCGTCCGCCAGCGGGCCCCCGGCTCCCAGACCGCCGCCGCCCGCAGCCCGGCCACGACCAGGCCGATCAGCGCGCACACGCCGACGGCCCCGACCAGCGGCCCGCCGGGAATGCCCGCGCGGACCGCCTGGACGTCCACCCAGACCGCGGCCAGGGCCGCCCACCCGGCGAGCCCCGCGAGCCACCCGCCGCGCAGGGCCGTGCGGAAGTCGGCGACGAACTCCCGCCTGCCACCGCCCTCATGGGCGGTACGGCGCCGCAGGTGCCGCGCACCCGCGGCGAAGGCGGCGGGATACGTGACGACCCCGAGCGAGGCCACCGCGATCCACACACCGGTCAGCAGGCACTCGGCGAACACCGCGAACCGCTCGGCGAGCAGCGACTCGCCCCGTGCTTTCACCCCGGTCCCGGCCATGCTCACCTCAGCCCTTCAGACCGGACGTGGCCATGCCGTCGATCAGATAGCGCTGGAAGGCCAGGAAGAAGGCGAGCACCGGCAGCAGCGCGACCAGCGACATGGCGATCATGCCGCCGTAGTTGGCCACGGCGTCCTGGTCCACGAACATCTTCAGGCCGAGCGAGACCGTGTACTTGTCGGGCTCGTTGAGGTAGATCAGCGGACCCATGAAGTCGTTCCAGGAGTTGATGAACGTGAAGATCGCGCTGGTGATCAGGGCCGGCCGGCACAGCGGCAGCATGATCGACCAGTAGATGCGGAAGTGCCCGCAGCCGTCCAGCCGGGCCGCCTCGTCGAGCTCCTTGGGCATGTTGCGCATGAACTGCACCATCAGGAAGACGAAGAACGCCTCCGTGGCCAGGTACTTGCCGAGCAGGAGCGGCGTGTAGGTGTTGATCATCTCCATGTTGCGGAACAGCACGTACTGCGGGATCAGCAGCACGTGGTACGGCAACAGAAGGGTGCCGATCATCAGCGTGAACAGCAGGTTCCGGCCCGCGAACCTGATCCTCGCGAAGGCGTAGGCCGTCAGCGAGCAGGACGCCAGGATCCCGATCACCGAACCGACGCCCAGGAAGAGCGAGTTGTAGAAGAAGGTGGAGATCGAGATGTCGGCGATGCCGTCGGCGAGGCTGGTGTAGTTGGAGATGATCGGGTCGCCCGGGAAGAGGTCCAGGCTGCCGACGATGTCCTCGCTCTTCTTGAAGGAGCCGCCGATGACCCAGATCACCGGGTAGAGGATCACCGCCAGGACCAGCAGGGAGCCGAGGTGCCAGGCGAGGGATCCGGGCAGTTTGTGCCGCAGTCCGCCCGCCCGCGTCGAGGGGGCCGGAGTGATGTCGGTGGCCTGCGCGCTCATCGGGCGCCCTCCTCGTAGTGCACCCAGCGCTTCTGGGACCAGAACAGCACCGCCGTCACCAGGGCGACCGCGACCAGCAGCATCCAGGCCATGGCGGAGGCCAGACCCATCCGGCTGTTCTCGAAGCCCTGGACGTAGAGGTAGCAGGTGTAGACCATCGAGCCGTCCGCGGGACCGCAGGCGTTGCCTCCGGCGCCGCCGCCGACGATGTACGCCGAGCTGAAGATCTGGAAGGAGTGGATCGTCTCCAGCAGGACGTTGAAGAAGAGCACCGGGGAGATCATCGGCAGCGTGATGTTCCAGAACCGCCGCAGCTTGCCGGCCCCGTCGACCTCGGCCGCCTCGTACAGCTCGCGCGGGACCTGCTTGAGGCCGGCCAGGAAGATGACCATGGGGGCACCGAACTGCCAGACGGTGAGCGCCACCAGGCTGTAGATGATCATGTCCGGGTCGCCGGTCCAGCCGCCGACGTCGATCCCGAAGGTCTTCTGCACACGGTCCACGATCGCGTCGTCCGAGAAGATCGCCTTCCAGACGATCGCGACGGAGACGCTCGCGCCGATCAGCGACGGCGCGTAGAAGGCGGCCCGGTAGAAGGCCTGTCCGCGCCGCTTCTGCGCGAGGAGCAGGGCCACACCGAGGGCCGCGAGCAGCTTGAGCGGCGTTCCGACGACGACGTACCAGAGCGTCACCTGCACCGAGTGGCGCCAGCGGGGGTCGCCGAACATCTCGGAGAAGTTGTCGAGGCCGATCCACTTGGGGGCGTCGAACAGGTTGTAGTCGGTGAACGCGAAGTAGAGCGAGGCGACCATCGGGCCCGCGGTGAGCAGCAGGAACCCGGCGATCCAGGGAGACATGAAGAGATAGCCGGCCAGGTTCTCCCGGCGCCGCCGCCGCTTGAGGGCGGCGGGGCGCACGGGCTTCACCGGACCGTGCCGCGGCTCGGAGTCCTGGGACAGGCCCTCCATCGCAGGGGCGTGTGTCACGGTGGTTCCCATCAGCTGCCGAGAGCCGTCTTCGACTCGGTGAAGAACTGCTTGACGGCGTCGTCCACCGACCGCTTGCCCAGGGCCATCTCCTCGGAGATGCGCAGGAACGCGGCCTCGCAGATGTCGGCGCCCTCGGGGTGCGGGGTGATGGGCTCCAGGACGCCCGCCTCGACGAGGGACTGCTCGTACTCGGCGATGGCCTTGTTGACCGGGTCGGTCGGCTTGTACGCGTCGAACTGGGCCTGCGTCGCGGGCACGCCGCGGTCGTAGCCCATGATCTTGGCGACCTCGGGGTCGTGCACCATGAAGTCGATGAACTGGGCGACCTCCTTGGGGTGCTGGGTGCGCTTGGAGGCGCTCAGCATGAGGGAGCCGAGGTACTGGCCGGTCTTCTTGCCGTCCGTCGTCGGGATGGGCGCCAGGCCGTACTCGCTCTTGCCCTCGGAGGTGTAGCGGACGGTGAAGTTGTCCCAGGTGAACTCGCTGCCGGCGATCTCCGCCGCGACGGCCGACTTGGGCTTGATCTGCGCGACCTTCTTGGGGTCGGAGTAGACGCCCTCCTCGACGCCCTTCTTGGCCTTCGTCCACCACTCCGTCAGATCGGCCTCGGTGAAGCCGAGTCCGTCCTCGGTGAAGAACGCCTTGCCCTGCTGGCGCAGGTAGGGGTCGTAGAGGTACATGACGCCGTACATGCCGCTGTCGCCGGCGCGACCCGTCTTGTCGCGAATCTTCTTCATCGCCGCGTCGAAGTCGTCCCAGGTCCAGCCCTGCTCCGGCTTCACACCGGCCCGTGTGAAGACGGGCTTGTCGATGACCAGGGCCATCGAGTTGGAACCGACCGGAACTCCGAGGAGCTTGCCGTCGATCTCGCCGAACTTCTCCAGCCCGGCGCGGAATCCCTCCATCCGGAGGTTGCCGGCCTTGACCTGCTCGCTGAGATCGAGCAGCACGTTCTTCGCGTCGTATTTGCGCAGGAAGCCGATGGCATTCTGGAAGACGTCCGGCGGATTTCCGCCGGAGGCCTGGGTGTTGAACTTCTTCCAGAAGTCGAGATAAGGCTGGAAGTCCGTTTTCACCTTGATCTTCGGGTACTTCTTCTCGAAGAGCGCGATGGTCTTGTTGATGCGCTCGGCGCGGTCCTCCGCACCCCACCACGCATAACGGATCGTCACCGTCCCGTCCGCGGAGGTCCCTCCGTCGCCACCGCAGCCGGTGGTCGCGGCCAGCCCCAGCGTGGCCGCCGTGGCTCCGGCCGCCTTCAGAATCGTACGTCTCTCAACATTCCTGCCGTTCACCACGGTTGGCCCTCCCCGCACATCGTCCCGCTCGCATGAATCGTTTCAAGTAAGCGCTTGCTGGCACAAGTTACGGAGGGGCTGAGGGTGCGTCAATGATTCGGACAAGATTTTCTTACCGAGCGGCCCGGTGGCGAGGCGGGGCGGGGCGGTGCTGCGCCCGGTCCGCCGGGGTGACGTCACTGGTGGGGCCGGTGCGGTCGGCGGGCCGAACGGGACGGGGGCGCCCGCACGGCTTTCAGGAGCGACCGAAAGGCGACGCCGGGGCGGGTGGCGCGGGACCGGACGGAAGGTGACCGGTTTCCGTCCTTGAGGAGGACGTCGGCCGGTTACCCGACGACGCCGGCCGGGCACTCGAGGAGGCCGCCGGACGCTCGACGACCCGGGACGGGTGACACCCGCGGGAGGCGGCCCGGACGACGAACGACGGCGGCCCACATGCACAGTCGCAGGTGGGCCGCCGATCCGGGTGGGCGATACTGGGTTCGAACCAGTGACCTCTTCGGTGTGAACGAAGCGCTCTCCCACTGAGCTAATCGCCCGGACGCAGGAAGAACATTACCCCATGTCAGGGGGTGCCTGTGACCGGCGCCGGGCCGGCCTCGGCACCCCCGCCGCGGCTCACTGGTCCTTGATCTTCCACGGCATGACGATGCCGAACTTCCACAGGTAGATACCGACCAGTACGGCCACGATGACCAGCCCGATGCTCGTCAGGATGATGTTCCGGCGCCGCACCTTGGGATCGAGGGCGCGCTGCGCGGCCTCCGTGACCTTCCGCTTGGTCCAGCGCAGCACCAGCTGGGCCCACACGAATTCGGTCGCCCAGATCGCCATGCCGCCGAAGATCACGACCCAGCCCGGTCCGGGCAGGGGCAGCATGATGATGCCCGCCACGACGACCGCGAGCCCGATGATGAAGATGCCGACCTGCCAGCTCACATGCAGCAGCCGGCGCGCTTTGACGAATTCCGGCGCCCGTGAGCCGAGCGCCCGCTCCTGCTCGCTGCGCGCCTCGTCCGTCCCCGTCTCGTCCGCCGCCACGGCCACCTCGCCCGGCTCGTCACTCCCCGTATTCATACGGCCAAACACTACCCGAGCGAAACCAGTCACCGGAATGGACGCACGGCGCGAACGATCTCTCGGCCGGAAGAGTTACGTAAAGGCACGCAAAACACTCAGAGGGGTTTACAACGGCACCGTAGGTGGCATGTCGATTTCGCCGACGTGCGAATCCCCGAGCGCACACTGAGCGAAAGGCCCTGGCGCTTATGAACACCACGGTCAGCTGCGAGCTGCACCTGCGCCTCGTTGTGTCGAGCGAGTCCTCCCTGCCTGTCCCCGCAGGCCTGCGGTACGACACGGCCGACCCCTACGCCGTGCACGCCACCTTCCACACCGGAGCCGAGGAGACCGTCGAGTGGGTGTTCGCCCGCGACCTCCTCGCCGAGGGACTTCACCGCCCTACGGGCACCGGCGACGTCCGCGTCTGGCCGTCGCGCAGTCACGGTCAGGGCGTCGTGTGCATCGCCCTGAGCTCACCGGAGGGCGAGGCCCTGCTCGAGGCCCCGGCACGGGCTCTGGAGTCCTTCCTGAAGCGGACCGACGCCGCCGTGCCGCCCGGCACGGAACACCGGCACTTCGACCTCGATCAGGAGCTCTCGCACATCCTGGCGGAAAGCTAGGGCGAGGCGCTCACCGAGCAGCCCGGCGCCGTCGACTCGGGGAGACGGCTCGGGCCAGAACAACCGCATACGGGATACACCGGCGCCGACACCGCGGATCACGCGGCGCGGCGCCGGTTCGCGTCCGCCACCGGACGGAGGCCCGCAGCGGGGGCACTCAGCTGCCCGGAGGCCGGTCGGGAACCAATGACTTGCCCGGCATCGTTGTATTCGAAGCCGTGTGCGGGCGTGAGGGCGGTCCGGCGGGGGTGGAGCCGTTACCATCGGCCAGCATCGGCGGGCGCCCGCCCGACCCCCAGGCCAGGGAGCGAATCGTGCTGATCACCCACGACACCCGGTGCGCCCTCGACACCGTGGTCGATCTGGTGAACACCGCACCGGACGACGACACGGCGCCGGACGGGCTGCCGGACGTGGCGACACTCGCGGATTTCGTACGAAACCACGAGATCAGCGACGTCGGAGTGCTCTCGGAGTTCGACCTCTCGGCGGTGCGGAAGATCCGCGGGCGGTTCGCCGCCGTCTTCGCCGCCCCCGACGCCCGGACCGCCGCAGGCCAGATCAACGAGTTGGTCGCCGCCGCGGGCACCACACCCCGGCTCACGGACCACGACGGCTACGACTGGCATGTGCACTACTTCGCACCCGGCGCCTCCATCGCCGACCACCTGGCCGCCGACTGCGGGATGGCCCTGGCCTTCTTCGTGGTCGCCGGGGAGCAGGAGCGGCTGCGGCGGTGTGAGGCGCCCGACTGCCGGCGGGCCTTCGTCGACCTGTCCCGCAACCGCTCGCGGCGCTACTGCGACAGCCGGACCTGCGGGAACCGCCTGCATGTGGCCGCGTACCGGGCGCGGCGCAAGGAAGCGGCGGGCTGACCGCGTCCGCAGGACCGAGTGGCAGGTGGATCATCGATGCCGACGCGGTCCCGGCGGGTGGCGCCGGGTACCGCGGGTACGGCTCACAGCAACAGCAGATCGTGCAACGAGGCCATGAGCAGCAGAGTCCCGATCACCGCCAGGAAGATCATGAGCGGTGGCTGGGATAGGGCGAAGAGGCAACCACGTGGCTCGGCCTGCCGGGGACGTGGCTCGTCCTGCGGCGGTGCGGGGTCGCTCTGTTCCGTCGTGTCCAGCATCTCGCGGCGATGATGACGCAGTCGCCCGGCCGGACGCGATCAGCGACCTCGTTGCGTACGGGCGTGCGCCGATTCCGCGAGGTCCGGGTCAGGTTGTGATCGCTTCCGCTCACCCTCGGACCCACTGTGACGATTCGGCCGACACGCGGTCGTCATATGCCGTGCTTCTTGAGGATGGCCTCGATGTCGCTGAAGTCGTCGTCACCCCGGGACGACGCGGCGGGCCGGGCGGCCGGGCCGGCCCCCTGCCCCAGGGAGGGCGCCGAGGCCGCCGGAGCCACCGCGTCCGGCCGGGCCGCCGCGCGGGCCGCCCTGCGCTCCTTGCGGGTGCCGCCGCGGCGGCGCTCCACGACACGCGTGGTCATGAACAGCACCCACGCCACACCGAGCACCCCGAAGCCCGCCCAGGCGGTCAGGCTCAGCGCGGTGTCCGCCAGCCACTCGACGACGCCCGTCATCACGAGGCCGATCGGCACGAGCGAGTACGCCGCGATCCGGGTCGCCGCGAGGAAGCGCTTTCGGTACGCCGTCACGGCCGCGATGCCCAGGCCCGCCGCGGACACGGCGGAGCAGACGGTCTCGGCAATCATCCGGTCCTCCAGGCGTGGCGCGGTCGGGAAGGGGCACTTCGTCCCTTCCATCCTGCACCCGCCGCACCCCGGGCGGCCATGCCCCGGCCCGACATCAGGGAGATCTCCGGGTCGTCTCCTCCGCAGGTGCCGGTGCGGGTGCACGGCCTGGGAGAATGTCGGTATGAGCGACTCCTCCCCTGCCCCCGCCGCCGCCCCCGTCCTCGAGGTCTGGTGCGACCTCCAGTGCCCGGACTGCCGCACCGCACTGGACGACCTCCGTGCCCTGCGCGCCCGCTACGGCAACCGTCTGGAGCTGCGGCTGCGGCACTTCCCCCTGGAGAAGAACAAGCACGCCTTCGCCGCCGCCCAGGCCGCGGAGGAGGCCTGGGAGCAGGGCCGGGGATGGGAGTACGCCGAGGCGCTCCTGGGGCGGGTCGAGGAGCTGGGCCGCAAGGGAGAACCCTTCCTGGTCGAGCTGGCCCGCGAACTGGACCTGGACGCGGAGGAGTTCGACACCGCCCTGATCGACGGCCGGCACACCCTGATCGTGGACGCCGACCAGGCCGAGGGCAAGGCGATCGGCGTGACCGGCACCCCGACGTACGTCATCGGCGGTGAGCGGCTCGACGGAGGCAAGAGCCAGGAGGGGCTGCGCGAGCGGATCGAGCAGATCGCGGACGGGCTGCTGGGCGGGCCGGAGCAGGACCAGGAGCATCAGGGCTGACCCGACGGCCCGCGGCCCTGCCGGGGCGCCGCCGGGCCGTCACAACAGCGGCTTGTACACCGCGTACAGCTTCGTCTCGTAGCCGAGCGACGCGTAGAGGCGTTCGGCCGGGGTGTTGCCGGCGAAGACGTTGAGCCCGATCGTGCGCCTGCCCTCGGCGATCGCCTGGGCCTCGGCCAGCAGCATGAGGGTGCGGCCGTGTCCCTTGCCGCGGTGGGCGGCGTGGGCCTCGACGTCGAAGACGAAGGCGCTGTCCTCGCGCACCGCGAGCCACAGCACGCCCACCGGCGTCCCCTCGTGTTCCAGGACGCTGATGAACATGCCGGGGGTAGCGAGGCCCTCGGGCAGCAGGGTGGCGTTGTCGCGCTCCGACTTGGCGCGGGCCTCGGCCTCCGGGACGCCCCGCTCGATCCGGCTCTGCGCGTAGTCCTCCTTGCTCTTCTCCAGCCAGGGGCCGAACTCCGCCTCGGTCATGGGCCGGGCGCGGCTGCCCTGCGGCAGCTGTGGCGGGGTGTCGCCGAGGGGTTTCTCCATGCCGCGGTTGCGGACGACGTAGCCGAGGGCCGTGGCGAGCCGGAACGCCGCCTCGGAGTCCGCGGGCACGGTCGCCTCGATGCGGCGGCACCCCCAGCCGCGCGCCACCTCCTCGGCGGCCAGCGCGGCCACCGTGCCCCGGCCGCGCCTGCGGTCCGGTTCCTCGATGCGCAGCTTCATGATCCGGGCCACGGCGTCACCGAACACGGGATGCGTGCCGAGGTGTATCGCCCCTACGGGACGGCTGTTCACGCACACCTGATAGCGGCGTGAGCGCGTCCCGTCGGCGTTCTGCTGAAGCGGCTCGGTCGGCCGCAGGGTCGTGGTCATCAGGGGTGTTCTACCCGCAACCACGGCCCTGGTCAGCCGAATAAGCGGGAGCTGTCAGGGGTCGAGGTCGTCCCCGGACCGCTCCTCGAAGATCCGCATGGCCTTGGCGGTCACCGGGCCGGGCGCGCCGGGCAGCTCGCGGTCGTCGACCCGGTGCACGGCCTGCACGTCCCGCAGGGTGGACGTCAGGAAGATCTCGTCGGCCCGTTGCAGGACGTCCAGCGGCAGGTCGGTCTCCTCGGCGCCGGTCCATTCGATCGCGAGCGCGCGCGTGATGCCCGCGAGGCAGCCCGAGGCGAGCGGCGGGGTGTGGATCTCGCCGTCGAGGACGAGGAAGACGTTGGACCCCGTGCCCTCGCAGAGCTGTCCCACGGTGTTGCCGAACAGGGCCTCGGAGGCGCCCTGTTCGCGGGCGCGGGCGAGTGCGACGACGTTCTCGGCGTACGAGGTGGTCTTCAGGCCGGTGAGCGCGCCGCGCTCGTTGCGCGTCCAGGGAACCGTGATCACGGCGGTGGAGTCGGGGCGGCGGGTCGTCTCGCCGAGGGCGACGACGAGGGTCGGGCCGTGCTCGCCGCGGTCGGAGCCGAGCGGGCCGTGGCCGCCGGTGTAGGTGATGCGCAGGCGGCCGAGCGGCATGGGGTTGGCCTCCAGGACGGCGGCACAGGCGCGGCGCACCTCGTCGTGGTCCGGGTCGGGCAGTCCGAGGCCGCGCGCCGACCGGGTCAGCCGGTCGAGGTGCCGCGTGAGCGCGAACGGCCGGCCGTCCACGGCCTTCACCGTCTCGAAGATGCCGTCGCCCACGGTCAGCCCGTGATCGAAGACGGAGACGCGGGCGGACTCGATGTCCTGCAGCCCGCCGTCGAGCCAGATTTTCACGTCAGGTCCTCTCCACTCACCTCATACACTTCCGACGCTATCGCGAGCAGCCGGGCCGCCTTCAGCTCGGTCTCCCGCCACTCCCCCTCGGGATCCGAGCCCCATGTGATGCCGGCGCCGGTGCCGAAGCGCAGCATGCCGTCGGACCGGTCGATCCAGAAGGTACGGATGCCGACGGCCAGCTCACCGGCCCGCCGGTCGGCGTCGACCCAGCCGATCCCTCCGCAGTACGGCCCTCTGGGCGCGGTCTCCAGCGCGTCGATGATCCGCAGAGCGCTCGACTTGGGCGCGCCGGTGACCGAGCCGGGCGGGAAGGCGGCGGTGAGCAGCTCGGCCCAGCCGGCCCCCTCCCGCAGCTCACCGCGGACCGTCGACACGAGATGGACCAGTCCGGGATGTTTCTCGACGGCACACAGTTCGGGCACGGTGACCGTACCCGTGGCGCACACCCGTCCGATGTCGTTGCGGACGAGGTCCACGATCATGACGTTCTCGGCGTAGTCCTTCTCCAGCAGGTCCGACTCGGTGCGGCCGGTGCCCTTGATCGGCCCCGACTCGACGACGCGTCCCTCGCGCCGCAGGAACAGTTCGGGGGACGCGGTGGCGATCTCCACGCCGTGACCGGGCAGGCGGATCGTTCCTGCATACGGCGCCGGGTTGCCGAGGGACAGCAGCGACGTGAGGGCGTCCACGTCGGCGCCGGGCGCGACGGGCGCCGACAGTACCCGGCACAGGTTCGCCTGGTAGACCTCGCCGGCCGCGATGTGCTCGCGGATCCGCCGCACCGCCGCCGTGTACGCGGTGCGGTCGAGCGACGACGTCCAGTCACCCGCCGCCGGTCCCCGCCACGCGCCGGGCACGGGGACGGGAACGGCCGCGTGCCGCACATCCCGGAAGCGTGCGCAGGTCAGACGGCCCTCGAAGTCGGCGCAGACCGCCCAGAAACCGCTGGACTCCAGGGCTGCGGGATCGTCGGTGACGTCGAGGAGCCCGGTGGCGACACGGTCGCCGAAACGGGCGAGAGGAGGGAGGTCGAGCACGCAGTCGAGTCTATGGCGGGTGCCCCGCGGGTGACCGGGGGATGCCCCTTCGTGAGACCCTGCGACCGTCCTGAGCAGGGGAAGCGCAGCACGCTGCACAAACGCGTTTTTGTGCTGGCCCCGGAATCCGCTAGAGTTCAACTCGTCGCCGGGCCGCGAGAGCGGACCGAAACGACAAGCGGACGTAGCTCAGTTGGTAGAGCGCAACCTTGCCAAGGTTGAGGTCGCGAGTTCGAACCTCGTCGTCCGCTCGAAGGAACAGGGGGCTTCCCGGCCCCTTGCACTCCTGGTGGAGTGGCCGAGAGGCGAGGCAACGGCCTGCAAAGCCGTCTACACGGGTTCAAATCCCGTCTCCACCTCCAAGGACGATTAGCTCAGCGGGAGAGCGCTTCCCTGACACGGAAGAGGTCACTGGTTCAATCCCAGTATCGTCCACTGGATCTGCTCCAAGATCCACCCGCGCGATTAGCTCAGCGGGAGAGCGCTTCCCTGACACGGAAGAGGTCACTGGTTCAATCCCAGTATCGCGCACGCAGTGCCCATGATCCGCTGCAGTCAGTGGTCATGGCCCCGAGGACGATTAGCTCAGCGGGAGAGCGCTTCCCTGACACGGAAGAGGTCACTGGTTCAATCCCAGTATCGTCCACATCACACCGGAGCCCCCGGCCGTATGCAGCGGCCGGGGGCTTCGTCGTGTGGTGATCGCCGCGTCAGGACGAGAACAGCATGCGGCCGAAGCTCTTCTGCCGGTGGTGACCGTGGTGGCCATGGTGGCCGTGGCCGCCGTGCGGGGCGCCCCAGGCGGGGGCCGGTGGCGCGGGGTAGGCCTGCGGAGCGGGCGGGGGCGGCGGGGCCGACTGGGACCATTGGGCCTCCAGACGCGTCAGCGACTCCAGCTCGCCGTAGTCGAGAAAGATGCCGCGGCAGCCGCTGCACTGCTCGATCTGGACACCGTTGCGGTTGTAGGTGTGCATGGGGGCACGGCACTTCGGACACTGCATGGTGGTTCAACTCCTCGCCGGTCGGTCCTGCTTCGTGTGTCGCCAGGACAGACTCTGTCCGGCTGTGGTCGGTTGCACCCTACTTCGCGTGCTCCTGCGCCAACTGCGGCGGGACGGTAGCCATTCGGTCACAGGCGTCCACGACCGACTGCTCCACCTCGTCCAGCGCACGACCTCCCGCGACGGCCTTGGCCACGGCCCGGGCCGCGGTCTGCACGGTGAGGGCGCGGGCGGGGACGTCCAGGGCGGGCCAGGGGTCGCCGTCGGCCGGGACGGCGGGGCCGCCCTCGGCGCGGTAGGCGGCGAGGAACCGGGCCCATTCGCCGGGCGGGAGCAGTCCGCAGGCGTACCAGGCGGCGGGGCGGGCGAGATCCCAGGCCGGGACGCCGACACCGAGGTCGTCCACGTCGATCAGCAGCCAGGGGCCATCGGGAGCGGGGTGGCGTACGAGCTGGCCGAGGTGGAGGTCGCCGTGGCACAGGGTGCCGGTGCGCGGCGTCGGGGCCTCGGCCCGGGCCCAGGCGGGGAGGGTGTCCCAGGCGCGCAGGACGGGGAGGGCGGCGGGGTGCGGGCCGGCGTCCCGGAGCCGCGCGATGGCCAGGGCCGCCTTGGCGGGGCCCCGCATGGTGGGCATTCCCGGCGGGGCCGGGGTGCGGTGCAGTCGGGCGAGGAGGGTGGCGGCGGCTTCCCAGGGGGCGGCGTCGGGGGTCTCCGGGTCGACCGGGGTCCCGTACGGCCAGAACGTCACGAGACGGTCGTGCAGGGTGACCGGGGCCGGGGTGAGCGGGGGCAGGAGGATGCCGGGGCGGTGGGCGGCGAGGGTGAGGCGGGTGGTCAGTTCGGTCGGGTCGGTGTCCTCGGGATGGGCCTTCGCGACGGTGTCCGCGTGCCGTACGACGATGCCGTCGAGGCGGTCCGCGAGGGTGGCTGCGCCGCAGGGGCAGGCCGGGGAGCGTGCGTGAGCGGTGGCTCGGGCCTTGGCGGTGAGTTGTTGTATGAGCGGGGCGGGGGCGGGTTTCACCGGGGCGAGCGTACGCGCAGGTGGGGCCTGGGTGTAAGGCACTGTTGGCTTCAGGTGCTCGGCGTCGGTGCCGGTGCCGGGTGGGTCCGCAGCCCGGCGTAGCGGGGTACCGCTGCGCCCACCCGTGCCGCCTGGGGGGGTACCTCCCAGGCCCTTAAGGCACTGGGGGAGGCACGACTGCCCGCAGCTAAGCGGCGCCCGCGCAGGTGCGCGGAAAGGGTAATGCCGGCGCAGCTCCCCAGCTGCGCCGGCATTTGTGCCGTCCGCCGCACCCCCGTCCCCACGGGGTTTCATGGGTGGGATGTCCCCGCCCGGACCGCTCTTCCGGGCCTGGGGTCGCCGCTCAGCGCCCCAGCATCTCTCCCACGGACGACGCCTGTGTGGCCACTGTCTCCCACCCGTCGAAGACGAGGAGGAGCAGTACCGCCAGGGGAAGGGCCATCAGCGTCGCCACCACGGGGTGGCGACGGCCCTGACGGCGGGAACGGAACGCTGCGGCGTACACCCTGCGTCCCTCCTCGCGGATCAGTGCCCGCGGTGCCGTATGGGCCATGGTCCCTCTCCTGACCGTTCTCCGTTGTCGTTGGCAGCGGCGGGTGTCTGACCTCGGGGGACGAGTGCTGCACCCGCCGCTTGACCTCAAATCTAGGTGTCCGGCCCGTCCCGGGCGTCATGCCCTCGTACCGATTGCCGGGCCTCCCGGAGGATGAGCCGTCACCTGCGATGTACTCCCCTGGGTGGAGACGGAGGCCGGGGCCTCAGGGTCTTCCCCGAAGGGGCGCCCGGCTCACCCCGCTTTGTCCGAGCTTTCCTCCCTCGGAATCGGCTGTTCGACCAGGGCCAGCACCCGGTTCGCCATGAAACGGGCCGTACGCACGACCGTTCCGCTCCTGGTGACTTCGCTCACTTCCACGACACCTCGCCGTACCGCCGTCTCCACCCTGCGGCCCGCCCTGCTCGCCACCACCTCGTACGTGCGCGTCGTGTCGCCGGCGTCCACGACTATCTCCACACGGTCACCCTTCACGGGTCCAATCCCCCTTCCGGGCCAGGCGGTTGGGGTCGACCCCCGCGCGAACACGGCCTGTTCGCGCGCCCTCTGACCACCCTTCAAGTCTCCCACCCACCACTGACAATCCATCGCCCCGAGAGGGCGCGGCCTCTGCGCGCGGGCGGCCGTGGAAACGTAAGCTGTGGCTCGTCACAGGACCGGGCAGCGGGGATGAACATGGCGATGATGCGCCTGAGGCGCGAGGACCCGCGCGTCGTCGGCTCGTTCAGGCTTCACAGACGGCTCGGCGCGGGCGGGATGGGCGTGGTCTACCTGGGCTCCGACAAGAAGGGGCAGCGGGTCGCGCTCAAGGTCATCCGGCCTGATCTGGCGGAGGACCAGGAGTTCCGCTCGCGGTTCGCCCGTGAGGTCTCGGCGGCCAGACGAATCCGCGGCGGGTGCACGGCACGGCTCGTGGCCGCCGACCTCGACGCGGACCGGCCCTGGTTCGCCACGCAGTACGTACCCGGCCCCTCCCTGCACGACAAGGTCGCCGCCGAGGGACCGCTCGGCGCTGCCGACGTCGCCGCCGTCGGTGCCGCCCTGTCGGAGGGCCTGGTCGCCGTGCACGAGGCCGGCGTCGTACACCGGGACCTGAAACCGTCCAACATCCTGCTGTCCCCGAAGGGGCCGCGGATCATCGACTTCGGCATCGCCTGGGCGACCGGCGCCTCGACGCTCACCCACGTGGGCACGGCAGTCGGCTCGCCTGGCTTCCTCGCCCCTGAGCAGGTGCGCGGGGCCGCCGTCACGCCGGCCACGGATGTGTTCTCGCTCGGTGCCACGCTCGCGTACGCCTCGATGGGCGACTCGCCCTTCGGGCACGGCAGTTCCGAGGTGATGCTGTACCGCGTCGTGCACGAGGAACCGCAGCTGCACGGCGTACCCGACGCGTTGGCTCCGCTCGTCCGGGCGTGCCTGGCGAAGGACCCCGAGGAGCGGCCCAGCACGCTCCAACTGTCCATGCGGCTCAAGGAGATCGCGGCCCGGGAATCTCAGGACCTGGCCGGCGTACGGCCGCCCGCGCCGCGCGGTGCCGAAACCGACCGGCCCACCGACACCTACCCCGAGCGCGGCCGGCGTCCGCAGGGACAGCAGGGCGCGGGGACTGCCGGGGCGCAGCGGGGCCGGGGCACTCCCCCGCCACGGCGCTCCCCCGGGCCCGGGGACGGCGCTCCGTCGCCGGACGGCCCGGCTTCCCAGAGCGGAGCCGGTCCGCGGGGCGGATCCCGGTCGACGGGCGGGGGGAGCCGCGGCCGGACCCCGGTGCGCGGCTCCGGCGCCTCGCGCGGCGGCACCCCGTCGCGGTCCGGGGCTCGGCCGACGCCCACCGGGCGCAACGGGACCCGGCCGGGCAGCGGCAGCCGCCCCACGCCCCACAGCGGTACCGGGCGTCCGGCGTCCAGGAACACGGGGACCGGTCTGCGGCCCGCCAATCCCCGGCTGCTGCGGCAGCGGCTGTTCGTGTTCGTCGTGGTCACGCTGCTGGTGGCCGTCGGCATCGCCCTGGTGCAGGGCTGTCAGGGCTCGGCGCGGGGACTCGGCGACGACGGGGGCGGGGCCCGGCAGGAGCATGTCCAACGGGGCTACGAGCCGCAGGGGTTGGAGCCGTAGGGGCTCGAGTCGTCGGTGTTCGAGTCGTAGGGCCTGATCACTTGAGGTCCGCCGTCACAGTTCCGGAAGGATCCGTTCGAAGAACTCGCGGTCGCCGTCGAAGACCGGGTCCAGGGTCAGGAACTCCTCCGGTGTGACCCAGCGGGTCTCGGCGACCTCGCCGGGGTCGGGGACGACCTCCCCCGTGTCCGCGCGGGCGGTCCACCAGTGGAGACGGAAGAGGCGGTCGTCGGTCTCCGACTCCCATACCTTCGCCAGCGGGACGACGGTGAGGCCGACCTCCTCGCGGACCTCCCGGACGACCGCCTGCTCCTGGGTCTCGCCCGGTTCGAGCTTGCCGCTCAGCGGCTGCCAGTAGCCGGGACGGGCGACCCGCGGGCCGCGCCGGATCGCGAGGACGCGGTCCCCGCGCCGCAGTACGGCGACGATCGCCTGGCGCTGTTCCACGTACGGCCCCCAGGACCTAGGACTGGGGGCGGCCGGTGGCCACGGCGTAGAAGGCGACGGCCGCCGCCGCGCCCACGTTGAGGGAGTCGACGCCGTGGGACATGGGGATGCGCACCCACTCGTCGGCGGCGACCAGGGCCTGGGTGGACAGGCCGTCGCCCTCGGCACCGAGCATGAGGGCGACGCGGTCCATGGTGTGCGGGGCGGCCTCGTCGAGGGGCCGGGCCTTCTCGTCGGGGGTGAGGGCGAGCAGCGTGAAGCCGGCCTCGCGGACCGACTCCAGGCCCTTGGGCCAGGTGTCCAGACGAGCGTACGGCACGGAGAAGACCGCGCCCATGGAGACCTTCACGCTGCGGCGGTACAGGGGGTCGGCGCAGTCCGGGGAGAGCAGGACCGCGTCCATGCCCAGGGCCGCGGCGGAGCGGAAGATCGCGCCGATGTTGGTGTGGTCGTTGACCGACTCCATGATCACCACACGGCGGGCGGTCTGGAGGAGGTCGGCGGCCGTGGGCAGGGGCTTGCGCTGCATGGAGGCGAGCGCGCCGCGGTGCACGTGGTAGCCGGTGACCTGCTCGGCGAGCTCCGGGCTGACCGCGTAGACCGGGGCGGGGAGTTCGTCGATGACGTCGCGCATGACGTCGACCCACTTGGCCGAGAGCAGCATGGACCGCATCTCGTAGCCCGCTTCCTTGGCCCTGCGGATGACCTTCTCGCCCTCCGCGATGAACAGGCCCTCGGCGGGTTCGCGCTTACGGCGCAGCTCCACGTCGGTCAGGCCGGTGTAGTCGCGCAGGCGCGGGTCGTCGGGATCCTCGACGGTGATGAGATCGGCCACAGGGTGATACTGCCTTGTCCTGGGTGCGGTGCCAACGGCTTGGGACGGTTGTGTTACCCCGGGTTACTCACGGGGCGCGGCGGCCGTGGGGCCGACCTTCACGACCTCGCCGATGACGATGACCGCCGGGGGCTTCACGTCCTCGGCGCGGACCGTCTCCGCGACCGTCGCGAGGGTCGCGTCGACTCGGCGCTGAGCCGCCGTCGTCCCTTCCTGGACGAGGGCGACGGGGGTGTCGGCCGGCTTTCCGTGCGCGACGAGCGTCTCCGCGATCTTTCCGATCTTGTCGACGCCCATGAGGATCACCAGCGTGCCGGTCAGCCGGGCCAGGGACGGCCAGTCGACCAGGGAGCGCTCGTCGTCCGGCGCGACATGGCCGCTGACCACGGTGAACTCGTGGGCGACGCCGCGGTGGGTGACCGGGATACCGGCCGCGCTCGGGACCGAGATCGAGCTGGAGATCCCGGGGACGACCGTGCAGGTGATGCCGGCCTCGGCGAGCGCCTGGAGTTCCTCCATGCCGCGGCCGAAGACGTACGGGTCGCCGCCCTTCAGGCGGACCACCGACTTGCCCTGCTTCGCGTGCTCGATCAGCGCGTTGTTGATGGCCTCCTGGGCCATGAAGCGACCGTAAGGGATCTTCGCCGCGTCGATCACCTCGACGTGGGGCGGGAGTTCGGCGAGGAGGTCGCGCGGGCCGAGGCGATCCGCGATGACGACGTCCGCCTCGGCCAGGAGGCGGCGGCCGCGCACGGTGATCAGGTCCGGGTCGCCGGGGCCGCCGCCGACCAGGGCGACTCCGGGTGTGCGGGTGCGGTGGTGCGGGGCGACGAGGGTGCCGTCGCGCAGGCCCTCGACGACCGCGTCGCGGATGGCGGCGGTGTGGCGGGGGTCGCGGCCGCGGGCGTCCGTGGTCAGCACGGCGACCGTGACGCCCTCGCTGTGGCCGGTGGCCGGGGTCCAGGCCGTCGCCTCGTCGGCGTCGTCGGAGCGGACGCACCAGACGCGGCGGCGTTCCGCCTCGGCGGAGGCCCTCGCGTTCGCTTCCGTGTCGCCGGTGGCGATCAGGGCGTACCAGGCGTCCGCGAGGTCGCCCTCCTCGTAGGGGCGCCGGTGCCAGGTGATTTCGCCGGCGTCCGCCATGGCTTCGACGGAGGGGGTGACCTCGGGGGAGACGAGGAGGATGTCCGCGCCCGCGGCGATGAGCGCCGGGAGGCGACGCTGGGCGACCTGGCCGCCGCCGAGGACGACCACGCGGCGGCCGGTGAGGCGGAGGCCTACGGGGTAGGCGGGGTGTTCGGCCATGGGGTGCGGCTCCTGTTGCGGCGGGTTCGATGCCCTGACGTGCGGATTTTAAGGTGCGAGTCGTTGTGGGGGCACACGTGTCCGGTGGCTGGGCGTCCTTGCCGGACGCGGACCACCGGAGCCACAGGTGCCTTACTTCTCGGTCACTCCCGCCGAATCGAATGTCGCCACCTCGTGCATCGCCCTGGCCGTGCTCTGGACCAGGGGGAGGGCCAGGAGGGCGCCCGTGCCCTCGCCGAGGCGGAGGTCGAGGTCGACCAGGGGGCGCAGGCCGAGCTTGTTCAGGGCGGCCACATGGCCGGGCTCGGCACTGCGGTGCCCGGCGATGCAGGCCGCCAGGACCTCCGGGGCGATGGCGCGCGCCACCAGGGCGGCGGCGCCCGCGCTGACGCCGTCCAGGATCACCGGCGTGCGCAGCGACGCGCCGCCGAGGAGCAGGCCGACGATGGCGGCGTGTTCGAAGCCGCCGATCGCGGCGAGCACGCCGATCGGGTCGGCCGGGTCCGGCTGGTGGAGTTCGAGGGCACGGCGGACGACCTCGGTCTTGCGGGCGAGGGTCTCGTCGTTGATCCCGGTGCCCCGGCCCGTCACCTCGGCCGGGTCCACCCCCGTGAAGACGGAGATCAGGGCGGCGGACGCGGTCGTGTTCGCGATGCCCATCTCACCGGTGAGGAGTGCCTTGTTGCCGGCGGCGACCAGATCACGGGCCGTGTCGATGCCCACCTCGATGGCCTGCTTGGCCTCCTCGCGGGTCATCGCGGGGCCGGTGGTCATGTCGGACGTGCCGGCCCGGACCTTGCGGGGCAGCAGGCCCGGCGTGGCCGGGAGATCGGCGGCGACGCCCACATCGATGATGCAGACCTCGGCGCCCACCTGGGTGGCGAAGGCGTTGCAGACGGCTCCGCCGCCGAGGAAGTTGGCCACCATCTGGGCCGTGACCTCCTGCGGCCAGGGGGTGACCCCCTGCGCGTGCACGCCGTGGTCACCGGCGAAGATCGCGACGGCGGCGGGCTCCGGGATGGGCGGCGGGCACTGGCGGGACAGGCCGGACAGCTGCGCGGAGATGATCTCCAGCATGCCCAGCGCACCGGCCGGCTTGGTCATACGCTTCTGGCGCTCCCACGCCTCGCCGAGCGCCTTGGCGTCGAGCGGGCGGATCTGCGCGACGGTCTCGGCGAGCAGGTCGTGCGGTTCCTCTCCGGGCAGTGCGCGTCGGCCGTACGTCTCCTCGTGTACCACCCAGGACAGCGGGCGGCGCTTGGACCAGCCCGCCTGCAGCAGCTCGGGCTCGTCCGGGAACTCGTCGACGTAACCGACGCACAGATAGGCGATGACCTCGAGGTGCTCGGGCAGGCCGAGGGCGCGGACCATCTCGCGCTCGTCGAAGAAGCTGACCCAGCCGACGCCGAGGCCTTCGGCGCGGGCGGCGAGCCAGAGGTTCTCCACGGCCAGGGCGGCCGAGTACGGGGCCATCTGGGGCTGGGTGTGGCGGCCGAGGGTGTGGCGGCCGCCGCGGGTCGGGTCGGCGGTGACGACGATGTTCACCGGCGTGTCGAGGATGGCCTCGATCTTCAGTTCCTTGAACTGCTTGGCCCGGCCCTTGGGGAGGGACTTCGCGTAGGCGTCGCGCTGGCGCATGGCCAGTTCGTGCATCGCGCGCCGAGTGTCGGCGGAGCGGATGACGACGAAGTCCCACGGCTGCGAGTGGCCTACGGAGGGCGCGTGGTGGGCGGCCTCCAGGACACGGAGCAGCACCTCGTGCGGGATGGGGTCGCTGCGGAAGCCGTTGCGGATGTCGCGGCGTTCGCGCATGACCTTCAGCACGGCCTCGCGCTCGGCGGGGTCGTAGCCGGGGGCGGCGGGACCGGTGGACTGCCGTGCTTCTCCCACTGCGGCCGCACTCTCTGCTTCGTGGCGTTCCTGGTCCGCCAGGTCTTCTTGTTCGGCGCCCCGGGTGTCCAGGTCGTCGGCGTTCTGTGCGAGTTCGGCTTCGCCTTCGCGGGGTGCGGGGACGATGACCACGGGTTCCGCCTCGGGCTGGGCCGGCTGGGGGACGGCGGCCTGGGACTGCTGCGGGCCCTGGACATGCTGTCCGGCCTGCTCGTCCGGGGCCGGGCCGGGGAGTACGACGGTAACGTCCTCGGCGGATGCCGAGGGGGTCTGCGGGGGCTGGGGTGGGGTTTGGGGGGACGGGGAGGGCTGGGGGGCTGAGGAGGTTTCCGCTGCCGTGGGGGCCGGGGTGGCTTCGGCGGGCTCGGGCGCGGCGACTGCCGGCTCGGGCGCGGCGGGCGTCGGCTCGGGCGCAGTGGCCGTCGGCTCGGGCGCAGTGGCCGTCGGCTCGGGCGCGGCGGCTACCGGCTCCGGTGCCGTCGCCGCCGCCTCGGCGGTGGGGTCGGGCGCGGGCGTTTCGGGGGACTGATCCGGTACCGCCGCCGCTGCCTCGGCGGTCGCGGCGGGGACCGCCTGGGCAGGCGCGGGGGCCTCTGCTCCGGAGTCCGGGGTGGCCGTCTCGGTGGGCTGAGGAGGCGCCGTTGCGGCAGGGGGCTGGGTCGGTTCGGTGGTGTCCGGTGCGGCGGCGGGTGCGTCCGGAGTGGGCGCGTCTGCGGGCGCGGGGGCCTCGGCAGCCGGAGCTCCGGCTGCCGGGGCGGGCGCTTCAGTCGCCGGGGCGGGCGCTTCGGTCGCCGGGGCGGGCGCTTCGGCCGCCGGGGCGGATACTTCGGCCGCCGGGGCGGGCGCTTCGGTCGCCGGGGCGGATACTTCGGCCGCCGGGGCGGGCGCTTCGGCCGCCGGGGCGGATGCATCGGGGGCCGGGGCAGGCGCCTCGGGGGCGGCGGCTGCGGTCTGCGGTGCCGTCATCTCGGGTTCCTGCGCGGCTGCCTCGCCGTCAGTCGCCTGGGGAGCTTGGGGGGCAGCTTGCGGCGCGATCGGCTCAGCAGCTTGCGCGGCGGCCTCGTCACCGCCGGCCTCCGGCTCCGGCGCGGCGGCCTCGGGGGCGCCCACCGCGTCCGGCGCCTGGGCAGCGACGGTCTCCCCCGCGTCCGCCTCGGGCGGCGTGACGACAGCAGGCTCGGGTGTGGCAGCGGCCTCCGGGGCCGGGACCACCTCGGGCGCCGGTGCGGCCTCCGGAACAGGGGCGGACGCCGGGGCCTGCTCAACACCGTCGGCGGGTGCGTCGGCGGCACCCGGCCCGGGTACGCCGGGAGCACCCTCGGCGAGCGCCGGTTCGCCGTCCTGGCCGGAACCGTCCACGACCGGCCCCGGCGCCTCCTGCGGAACCGGCCGCGAAGCGGCGTCGGCCACGGCGGCCTCCTGGCCGGCGTCGGGTGCGACGCCCGCGCCGGCGGGGTCGCCCGCCACGCCCGCGCCCTGCCCAGGTTCGCCCTGCTCCGGCTCCGCGGCGACCACCGGCTCACCCACCGGACCGTCGCCCGCACCAGTCGGCTCGGCCTCAACCGCCGCGCCCTGCATGGGCTCGGCCACCGGCTCACCATCCGGGCCACCGCTCACACCAGCCGGCTCACCAGCGCCCCCGGGCTCAGCCGCGGCCACCTGTTCCCCGGAGGCACTGGTGCCAGGCTGCTCCGGCTCTCCGGCAGCCACCGGCGCACCGGCGGCCTCGCCCGGCGCCGTCGCACCCTGCGCGGGCTGCTCGGCGTAGGCACCCTGCTGCACAGGCTGTTCCGCGTAAGCACCCTGCGCCGACCCGGTCGGGGCCGCCGCTGCCGCAGGCGCCGGCTCCGGGGCGACGCGGGTGGCGACGGCCTGGGCCGTGCCCGCCTGCTCCGCTGCCGGAACAACCGTTTCCGCAGGCGCCGCCCCGGCGCTCACCGGGGCCTGGGCCGGAACCTGCGCGCCCCAGGGCGCGGCAGCCGGCGCGGGCGCCTCAGGGGCGCGCGGGGCGTCGAGGTACTCGGGGCCGGGCGCCGCGCCCGCGGGCTGTCGTGCCGGCGCTTCCGCCGGGCCGCGGTCGGCGAGCGAGCGGACCGGGCTGGCGGAGCTGTCGGGCAGGGGCGGGCCGAGGTGCAGCGGCCGGCGCGGGGTGATGGGCGGGATCGGCGGCGGGTCGGGCAGGCGGACGCCACCGAGGTCGACCGAGCCGCTGTCGCGGCCGGAGATCTCGTGCGGGCCCGGCTGGTGCACCGCCTCGACGACCGGCTCCGGCGCGGGCGGGGCGACCTCGTTGCCCCAGGCGCCGTGCGAGCCCGGCAGCAGCAGGTCTTCGTCCTCGGCGGTGTTTTCGGAGAGGTAGGCGTACGCACCGTGCGCGGAGGCGCCCGGCTGTTCCACCATGCCTGCGTTCTCCGGCAGTCCCTCGCCCGGGACCTGGCCGGTGTCGGTCATGCGTACCCCTCGCCCATCGGTTAGTGCTCCTACGACCAGCTCACCCGGAACGGCGCACCGACCGCCCCACAGTGAAGAACGAGCGTGCGTCCCCAGCGGCACGAACGGCCCGCCCTGAAAAGGCGACAAAGCCACTCACTGGCATTGTTGCGGCCGAAGCACCGTCACGGCACCTCGATCCGCGACGGTTCCGCTGTGGACTGCGCCACGTTGCGCGTCCTCCGGTTCTGCCGTACCACACACCCCCCAAAACGGGCGGGTTTTCCGGACATTGGCCGACGAACTGCCGGACGTCCGCGTGCGGTGCAGCGATCGGCCAGCCTACCGCGCGCAGTACGACAACCCGATCACGGGGACGGCGGCGGGGTCAGCCGCTGCGGCGGGGCAGCACCCCGCTGAGCAGGAACGCGACGCTCCGTTCCTTCTCCGTCCAGGCCCGGGTGTCGAGTTCGACGGACTGGAGGAGGGCGCACTCGACGCCGTAGCCGTGCTCCGTCAGGTCCCGGCCGATGAGTTCGGCGGCGTCCCGGGTGGCGGCGTGCGTGACGATGCGCTGCGGGCGGCGGTCGGCGACGGCCGAGACGACGGCCGCTCCCCCGCCGCCGACGCGGACGACGTCGGGTTCGGGGAGGTTCTCCAGGACGTGCGGGGCGGTGCCGTGCACGATCTGGAGCTGGACGCCGAGGCGGCGGGCGGCCGCGTCGGTGCGGGCGCAGGCCGCCCGGTCGCTGTCGACGGCGAGGACGGCTGCGCCGGCGCGCGCGGCCTCGACCGCGAAGGCGCCGCTGCCGCAGCCGATGTCCCACACGAGGTCGCCGACACGCGGTCCGAGACGGGCGAGTTGGGAGGCGCGCAGCAGCTGGGTCTCGCCCTCGCCGAGGTCACCGCCGTACGCCTCGGCGGGCAGGGACCAGCCGCGCGGTCCGGCGGACGGGTCGCGGCCGGCGATCCAGCCGCCGCTCTCCCCCGTGGTGCCGGGTCCGGCCGGGCCTCCGAGGACGATGACGACGTTGGGGTCGCGCCAGGTGAAGTCGGCGGCCTTCTCGGAGGTGACGACGCTGACCCGCTCGTGCGCGGTGCCGAGTTCCTCGCAGATGACGAAGGAGCGGTGGACTCCTTCGAGGAGCAGGCCGAGTTCGGCGGGTCCGGCGCCGGGTGAGGTGAGAACCGCCACCTTGGTGTGGGCTCGGCACACGTTCACCGCACGGCGCAGGGTGCGTCGGTGTGCGACGACCACCTGTGCGTCGTCCCAGGGCATGCCGGCGCGGGCGAAGGCGGCGGCGACCGAGGAGACGGCGGGGACGACCTCCACTTCGAGGCCGAACTCGGGGGCGCGCAGGGTGCGTACGACGCCGAAGAAGCCGGGGTCGCCGTCGGCGAGCACGACGGCCGTGCCGCGGTGGGCGGCGATGCGGCGGGCGGCGAGTGCGACGCTGCCGAGGCGGATCCGCTCGGCGCCGGCGGGCACCTCGGGGAGCGCCAGGTGGTGGGCGGCGCCCGCAACGAGCGTGGCGGCACCGAGGGCGGCGCGTGCCGCGGCGGTCAGCGGCGAACCGTCCCAGCCGATCACCGTGACCCGGTCGGCCATCGTCGTCAGTCTCCAGAGGTTTGCGCAGGTCGTCTGTGTCAGGTCGGCTGTGCCGTGTGATGAGCTGCCCGCGGGCGGGCTCCGTGAGAGTACCCGGTGAAGCCGGTGGAGGGGGCGGCGGTGCCGTCGCGCGCGGTGTCCGTTCCGGTCGGTTCCGGTCGGTTTCCGGTCGCCGGCGTCAGTTCCAGTCGCCGAAGGACGTGAAACCGCCGGGCAGCTGGTCGCCCACGCCGTCGAGGTCCTCGGGGAGCAGGCTCCAGACGATCAGGTCGGTGCGTACCTCGGTCCACGCGCCGTCGTCCCTGCGTGCCCGGGCTATCCAGGCGCCGCGCAGCACTCCCTCGCTGATGCAGCCGATCTTCTGGGCCACCTGCTGGGAGGCGGTGTTGTCGGCCGGGGTGCGCAGTTCCAGGCGCTCGAACTTCTGGTCGTTGAAGAGCCACTGCGCGGTGATGAGCGCCGCCTCGCAGGCGTAGCCCTCGCCGCGGGCCCAAGGGGCGATGACGTAGGAGATCTCGCTGGAGCGGATCCGCCAGTCGGTGTTCCGCAGGTGAACGATGCCGACGAGGCGCTGGGTGAGGAACTCGGTGACGGCGAAGACGATGCCGCGGCCCTCGGCCCGTTCGGCGGGGGCCTGTTCGGTGATCCAGGAGCGCGCGTGGGCCTCGGTGTAGGGGTGCGGGACGGTGGTCCAGGCGGTGACGAGCTCGTCGTTCATCATGTCGGCGAACGAGGGGATGTCCGGCTCCTCGAAGGGGCGCAGGACCAACCGCTCCGTGCTGATGGAGACGTTGGGAAAGGTGCTCGTCATGCGCCGCTCCGTAACCTTCGGTGAACCTTCAGGGCCTGCTGAACTGCCCAGCATGCAGCATGAAAGCACTGATCCGCACCACGGGGCCCTCCCCCACCGGGTGAGGGAGGACCCCGTGCGGGGCGGGTGCCGGGCGTGGGCTCAGAAGGAGGCGAGCACGGAGCCGTCGGCGTACTTGTCCTCGATGAACTTCTTCACCTCGGGCGAGGTGAGGAGCTTCGCGAGCTTCTTCACCCGCGGGTCGTCCTCCTGGCCCTTCTTCACGGCGAGGAAGTTGCCGTACGGGTTGTTCTTGGGGGACTCCAGGACGAGGGCGTCCTTCGACGGCTTGAGGTCGGACTCGATGGCGTAGTTGCCGTTGACGACGGCGGCGTCCACGTCGTCGAGGGAGCGCGGCGTCTGGGCCGCCTCCAGCTCCTTGAACTTGAGGTTCTTGGGGTTCTTGGTGATGTCGGACGGGGTCGCCTCGTTGCCGACGCCGTCCTTGAGGGTGATGAGCTTGTGGGCGGCGAGGAGCTTGAGCGCGCGGGCCTCGTTGACCGTGTCGTTGGGGACGGCGACGGTCGCACCGCTCTTCAGGTCGCCGGCCTTCTCGGCCTTGTGGGAGTAGAGGCCGAGGGGCTCCAGGTGGACCGTGACGACGGGCACGATGTCGGTGCCGTTCTTCTTGTTGTAGTCGTCGAGGTACGGCTTGTTCTGGAAGTAGTTGGCGTCGACGGAGCCGTCCTGCGTCGCGGGGTTCTGCGACGTGTAGTCCGTGAACTCCTTGACCTCCAGGTCGAGGCCCTCCTTCTTCGCCAGGTTGTCCTTGACGAAGTTGAGGATCTCGCCGTGCGGGACAGGGCTCGCGGCGACGACCAGCGGGCCGGAGGTGTCGGAGGCGTCCTTGCCCGCGCCGCAGGCGCTGAGCCCGAGGGTGAGGGCTCCGGCGGCGAGGACGGCGGTGGTGATCTTGGCGGTGTTACGCACGAAAAGTGCCTTTCCTTATGACCTTGCGGGTGGTGCGACCCCGTTGTGGGTGTACGGGGGGTCAGGAGGCGGCTTTGAGCAGCCGCAGTTTGGGGGCGGGGCCCGAGTGGGCGCCGCGGCGGTGCAGGGAGCGGGCCGCGTAGTCGCCGGCGAACTGGATGACCGAGATGACGACGGCGAGGATCGCGACGGTGATCCACATCAGCTGGGTCTCGAAGCGCTGGTAGCCGTAGCGGATGGCGATGTCTCCGAGGCCCCCGGCGCCGACCGTGCCCGCCATGGCCGAGTAGCCGATGAGGGCGACGACCGTGGTCGTGGTGCTGGAGATCAGCGACGGCAGGGACTCGGGGACGAGGACCTTGCGGACGACGGTCCAGGTGTTGCCGCCCATGGCCTGCACGGCCTCGACGAGTCCGTGGTCCACTTCGCGGACGGCCGTCTCGACCAGGCGCGCGAAGAACGGGATGGCACCGACCGCGAGCGGCACGATCGCGGCCTCGCGGCCGATGGTCGTGCCGGTGATCCAGCGGGTGAAGGTCATCAGCGCGACCATCAGGATGATGAAGGGCAGCGAGCGAGCGATGTTCACGATCTGCCCGATGACCTTGTTGGCGACGACGTTCTGGAGCAGTCCGCCGCGGTCGGTCAGAACCAGCAGGATCCCGAGCGGCAGTCCGCCGACGACGGCGATGAGCGTGGACCAGCCGACCATGTAGAGCGTGTCCCAACACGCTTGCTCCAGCAGAGGCTGCATCTCGGACCAGGTCACTTGACACCCTCCTTCACCAGTACGGACTCGCGGCCCGGGACGTCGACCTGGAGACCCTTTTCGCGCAGGAAGCCGATCGGCACGACGTTGTCCTCGAAGCGGCCGGGCAGTTCGATGCGCATCCGGCCGACCTGGAGACCGCCGACGGTGTCGATGGCGGCGCCGAGGATCGATATGTCGATGTTGTAGGTCCGGGCGAGCTGCGAGATGACCGGCTGGGTCGCGCTCTCGCCCTGGAAGGTGACGTCGACGACGGTGCGGTCCTCGCCGGAGGCGTCGCCGTCGAGCGGGAACAGCGCGGCGGCGAGTTCGGAGCCGGGGGTGGCGAGCAGTTCGCTGACGGTGCCCGACTCGACGATCCGCCCGTTCTCCATGAGCGCGGCCGAGTCGCAGACCGACTTCACGACGTCCATCTCGTGCGTGATGAGCAGGACGGTCAGGCCGAGCTGCCGGTTCAGGTCGCGCAGCAGCGCCAGGATCGAACGGGTGGTCTCCGGGTCGAGGGCGCTGGTGGCCTCGTCGGACAGCAGCACCTTCGGGTCGCCGGCCAGGGCGCGGGCGATGCCGACGCGCTGCTTCTGGCCACCGGAGAGCTGCGCCGGGTAGGCCTTCGCCTTGCCGGCGAGGCCGACCAGGTCGAGCAGTTCCAGCGCCTTGCGGGAGCGTTCCTGCCCGGACTTCCCGAGGATCTCCAGCGGCAGTTCGACGTTGTCCTGGACGGTCCGGGAGGACAGCAGGTTGAAGTGCTGGAAGACCATGCCGATCCGGCTGCGTGCCTGCCGCAGTTCCCTTCCGGCGCGCGGGCCGCGGCCGGCCAGGGCGGTGAGGTCCTGCCCGGCGACCGCCACGGTGCCGGAGGTGGGCCGTTCCAGGAGGTTGACGCAGCGGATGAGCGAGGACTTGCCGGCGCCGGACTGGCCGATGACGCCGTACACCTCGCCTTCGCGGACGTGCAGGTCGACGCCGTCCAGGGCGGTGACCTCGCGGCCGCGCGAACGGTAGACCTTGGTCAGGTCCGTTGTGGTGATCACGTGGGTTTCCGTCACTGTCGAGTGCGCGGGCGTGGGTGTGCCCGGGCACAGAGGCATTCGTTCAGGGACGCGACACGGTTCTCGCTGAGGCGGGGAACCGGGGGAGAACATGTGCGCGGGCGGCTTGGTGTCACGCACTGCTCAGGGCGTGCGGACATGCCGCGGTCTCGCTTCGGGGCGCGAGCTCAGGGGGTGGTGCGGGGGCCCTCTAGAAGGCGCACATTCGACACATACAACGAGCACCGGGCGTCATGGTCGCCTCGGTCGCGGGGATGCGGTCGCTCGTCGTGGTCATGCCGTCAGTAAAACATGCGTACGGTCCTGACCGGCCGCCGCTGTCCGGATGCTGGACAGCGGTGGACAGGTGCCGGGATCCGCCGTCTTCCGTCAGCCGCGCAGGGAGATCTCGACACCCTGCTCGGTGACCAGTGCGGACAGGGCCGACAGGTTCTCGACCACCAGGTCGGCCTGGAGCTCGTGGGCCTGGTGGGTTGTGGTCAACGCCACGGTGGTCATGCCGGCGGCGCGGCCGGCCGTCAGGCCCGCGGGGGCGTCCTCGAAGACGACACACCGGGCGGGGTCGACGCCGAGGGTGCGGGCGGCGAGCAGATAGGGCTCGGGGTCGGGCTTGCCGTGGGTGACGTCGTCGGCGGCGACGAGCGTCTTGGGCAGGATGCCGACGGCGTCGAGCCGGGCCTCGGCCAGCCGCCGGGTGGCGGAGGTGACGACGGCCCAGCGCTCGGCGGGCAGGGCGTCGAGGAAGGAGCGGGTCCCCGGCAGCAGGTGCACTCCGCCGTTCGGCACGTCCTCCACCTCGAGGTCCTCGATCCGCGCGACGGCCTGCGGCACCACGTCGGCGGGCAGGAGGTCGGCGGCTATCTCGGCGGCCGGCCGGCCGTGCAGCTCGACCCGGGCGAACTCCTCGGCCGTGATCCCGTACTCCGTGGCCCACCGTGTCCAGCAGCGGTCCACCGAGGCGAGGGAGGAGACCAGGGTTCCGTCGTTGTCGAACAGCAGGGCATGCGCGTGGATCTTCATGCCCTCGACCCTACGGTGCAGGCCAGGGCCGCAGGCACAGGGCCTTTTCGGCCGTAATAAGGTCACAGCATGCTTGATGCCCTGACGCTGGTGACCGGCGTCGCCGCGCTGCTGCTCGCCGCCTGGTGCGGCTGGGCCGCCTACCGTGACCAGCCGACGAAGGACTGGCACTTCATCGGGATGGCCGTGGTCACCCTGCTGACGCTGGTCCAGCTGGTGGTGGGGATCGTGCTGCTGGCGCAGGGCGAGAAGCCGGAGCAGGGCACGACGATCTTCGTGGCGTATCTGCTCGGGGCGTTCGCCTGTGTCCCGGCGGCGGGGTTCATGTCGCTGGCGGAGCGCACCCGGTGGGGTTCGGTGACGGTGGCCGCCGGCGGTGTGGTGCTGGCTGTGCTGGAGGTGCGGCTCTATGACATCTGGGGAGGCTGAGGTGAGCCGGCGGCGGCTGACCAGCGGGCCCGGCACGCTGCTGGTGTGGCTGTACGGCGTGATGGTGGTGGGCGCGGTGTCGCGGTCCGCGTTTCAGATCGCGACGGAGTTCGACCGGGCGCCGCTGGCGTACTCGCTGTCGGCGGTGGCCGGTGTGGTGTACGGGTTCATCACGTACTCGCTGGTGCGGGGTGGGGAGACGGCCCGGCGGGTTGCGCTTGTGTGTTGTGTCGCGGAGTTGGTGGGCGTGCTGACGGTGGGGACGTGGACGCTGGTCGAGCCGTCGGCGTTTCCGGACGCGACCGTGTGGTCGGACTTCGGGATGGGTTATGTGTTCATCCCGGTTCTGTTGCCGGTATCGGCGATCTACTGGCTGCGGAAGTCGCGTGCGCGGCAGGAGGATGCCGCCTGAGGTGATCAGGCGGCCGCGGGCCATGTGTGGTTGCTCGCGCCCACGCGGCGGAGCCGCAAATCGATACAGCCCTGCGCCCCTAAAAGCAAGCCATCAAGCCGTCGCCGCGTAAGTGCTGGCCGGCTTCTCCAGGACGATCATGGGTACGCCGTCAGCGCCCTGGGACGTGCCCACCGTTTCGTAGCCCACCTTGCGGTAGAGGCGGAGGTTGCCCTCGCTGCGGTGGCCGGTGTGGAGGCGGAAGCGGGTGGCGCCGTGCTGGTCGGCGAGGGCCGCCTCGGCCGCTCGGAGCAGGCGGGCGCCGATGCCGTGCCCCTGGAGGCGGGGGTGGACGCAGAGCTTACCGATCGCGGCGGCGCCGTCCTCGGTGACCGAGCCGCGCACCGAGCCGACGACCTCGTCGCCGAGCCGGGCCACGAAGACGCAGTCGCGGGTGACCTCCTCGCGGACCGAGTCGAGGGTTTGGACGAGCGGGTCGATGCGGTAGTTGCCGTACAGCGCCGCCTCCGACTGGAAACACAGGTACTGCAGCCTGAAGATCTGCTCCGCGTCCTGCTCGGCCGCCGCAGAGATGGTCACGCTCATGCCCATGTGCGCACGCCTCCCGCTCATCTGATCACCTGTCGTTCCTCACTCCTATCCCCGTCCTCAGCGGGCCGCAACCTCCGGCGTGAGTAATCTCCGCAGACATCCCAGGCATCTGGAACGTTCCGGGCCAAGACTCCCCTGTGAGATACCCAACTCCCCTGCGATTTCCCGGTATGTCAGGTCTTCGGGAGAGAGCAGGGCCTCCATCAGGCGGGGGCAGCGGCCCGGGAGACGGCGCACGGCCGCGCGCAGGGCACGGCCGCGGGCCGCGGCGAGGGCGAGCTGTTCGGGTCCGCCGTCGCCGTCGTCGACCGGTTCGATGGCGTACGGCCGTTCGAGGCGGCTGGTACGGCGGGTGCGGCGCGCTTCGGAGCGGACGGCTCGGCGGAGCCACTCCTGCGGGTCGCGCGGCGGGCCCTCGGCGTCGAGGCGCTCCAGCAGACGGAGCCAGACCGCCTGCTCCAGATCGCCCGCGTCGACTCCGGCGGCATATGCCTCCGCGGAGGCCTCGGCGGTGAGCAGCGGGCGCAGGGCGGAGACCAGGTCGGGCGTCATATGCGGAGCGACGCGACCGCCCGGGCCATGGGTTGCCCAGGCGGCCGAAGCTCACCCGACCGAGGGGGGAGAACTCAGAGGTTGACGCTCAGTCGCCGACGAAGTCCTCGCGGGCCAGTACGCCCGTGTCGGGCTGGTCGGTGAAGACGCCGTCGATGCCGGTCGCGAAGTACGCCTTGTACGCGCCGAAGACGTCACCGTAGGCGTCCGCGTCCGTGCCCTTGCGGAAGTTCGCGGGCAGGAAGGGGTTCTCGTTGCGCAGCGTCCAGGGGTGCAGGATCAGACCCACCTTGTGGGCGTCCCGGACGAGTGCTGTGGGCTGGGCGAGGTTGCCCTTGGCGTCGCGCGGGATGACCAGGTCCAGGGTCGGGCCGATGCCCTGCGCGTAGGAGGCGATCTCCCGCAGGCCGGCCGGCTTGACCAGGTCGGCGACGGTGCGCGGGTCACCCGTCTCGACGAAGTCCCAGGGACGGCTGTCCGCCGAGGACAGCAGGACGACCAGGGGGTTGTCGACGAGCTTGTTGAGGCGCTCGATGCTGGTCGGCTCGAAGGACTGGACGATGACCGGGGAGGTGCGCCGGTCCTTGCGGTGCTTGCGCAGCAGCTTGGCGACCCGCTCCTCCAGGGGCAGGCCCTGCTTGCGGAAGTAGGTGGGGTGCTTGAGCTCGGGGTAGATCCACACCTGCTTGCCGCGTGCGCGGGTCTGCTCGTCCTGCCACTTCAGGACCTCTTCGAAGGTGGGGATCTCCCAGCGGCCGTTGTAGAGGGTGTTGTGCGGGCGGTTGGCCGGGATGCGCTCGATCGCCCGCAGGGTCTTCAGCTCGGCGAGCGTGAAGTCCTCGGTGAACCAGCCGGTGGTGGACACGCCGTCGAGGAGCTTGGTCTTCTTGCGGTCGGCGAACTCCGGGTGGTCGGCGACGTCCGTGGTGCCGCCGATCTCCGGCTCGTGACGGCAGACGAGGTGACCGTCCTTGGTCGGCACCAGGTCGCCCGCCTCGACGATGTCGGCGCCCAGGTCGAGGGCCAGCTGGTACGAGCCGAAGGTGTGCTCCGGGCGGTAGCCACTGGCCCCTCGGTGGCCGACGATCGTCGGCTTGGGCAGGCTCTTCAGCCCGCCGTTCCCGCCCTGTCCGCCGCCGGTCCGAGCGCCGTCGGCTCTCGCCGTGCCGGTCACGCCGAGGATCGCTCCCCCGGCGCCGAGGACCGCCGCGCCGAGCAGGGCCCGCCGTCCGGTCCCGCTCGCTTCCTCGTTCGGCCTCTGCGTTCCCATGAGCGCCCTCCCTGCCGTGAACTCGTCCGTGCCGGCCGATCGTACGGGCGCGTACATGACGAGTGGGAGACGCCGGGCGGAACACGCGGGTGACGAAGGATGTCGTAGTGGCTGGTGGGGGCGCGAACTGACGGCTCGTCGGCCGCACGCGGGCGGCACGTCGGGTTCGGCGCGTCCCGGCGATTCGGTACGGCGGTTCTGGGAACGCGTCCGATACGCCCGCGGAGCGACGTCCGTCACACGGGACGGCCGGGTCACGCACGGTCCACGGCGCGTCACCGCAGGTAAACACGCGTCAACAGGACGTAAGGCCTCGGTTAAGTCGCCGTGCCCGATGTGCGCGCTGCCCCGCGCCGCGAGTATCGTCCTCACCTGCACAGACTCATACAGAATCCTTGACACCGGAGGGTCCGTTGTCCCGCTTCGCGCTCATCAAGGCAGTGCTCGGCCCGATCATGCGCCTGATGTTCCGCCCTCAGGTGGAAGGTGCGGAGCACATTCCCGGCGACGGTCCGGTCATCCTGGCCGGCAACCACCTGACGTTCATCGACTCGATGATCCTGCCGCTGGTCTGCGACCGTCAGGTCTTCTTCATCGGCAAGGACGAGTACGTGACCGGGAAGGGCTTCAAGGGCCGGCTGATGGCCTGGTTCTTCACCGGCGTCGGCATGATCCCCGTGGACCGCGACGGCGGCCGGGGCGGGGTCGCCGCGCTGATGACCGGGCGCCGGGTGCTGGAGGAGGGCAAGGTCTTCGGCATCTACCCGGAGGGCACGCGCTCGCCCGACGGCCGGCTGTACCGGGGGCGTACCGGGATCGCCCGGCTCACGCTGATGACCGGGGCGCCGGTGGTGCCCTTCGCGATGATCGGTACGGACAGGCTTCAGCCGGGCGGGGCAGGGCTGCCGCGGCCGGGGAAGGTCACGGTCCGGTTCGGTGAGGCGATGGAGTTCTCCCGCTACGAGGGGATGGATCGTGACCGGTACGTGCTCCGTGCTGTGACCGACTCGGTGATGAGCGAGGTCATGCGGTTGTCCGGGCAGGAGTACGTGGACATGTACGCGAGCAAGGCCAAAGAGGCCGCGTAGCGCCGTTCGGCTTCTCAGGTACGGCCCCGCAGGCCTCACAGGTACAGCCCCGCGCCCCTCAAGGCCGGCTGTCGAGCCGTTGGCCGCGCAGCATGAACCATGCCGCCACGGCCGCGGCGAGCAGCACCGCCGCGCCTGCCCCCGCCGCCAGCGCCAGGCCGTCCACGAAGGATGTGCGGGCCGCGTCCAGCATCACGGCGGAGGTGTGGGCGGGCATGCTCCCGGCCGCCTCGACGGCGCCCCCCAGTGACTCGTGGGCCGCGGCCGGGGTGCCCGCCGGGCCGGTGAAGTCGCTGTAGACGCCGGTCACGATCGAGCCGAGCACGGCGATGCCGAGGGCCGCGCCGAGTTCGTACGCCGTCTCGGACACGGCGGACGCCGAACCCGCCTGCTCCTTGGGCACGCTGGAGAGGATCACGTCGGCGGTCACGGTGAACGAGAAACCGGCTCCGACACCGACCACCAGCAGCGCGACCCCGAGCAGCGGGTAGCCGGTGGACTGGTCGATCACCGTGAGCGCGGCCAGGGCCAGACCGATGGCCGCGAGCCCCCCGGAGACGACGGCCCGCACCGAGAAGCGCCGGGCCGCACGCCCCGCGAGCAGACCGGCCACCACGGCGCCGATCGCGGCGGGCAGCTCTGCCAGGCCCGCCTCGAACGGGCGCCTGCCCTGGACGAGTTGCAGGTACTGGGAGAGGAAGAACACCAGCCCGGACAGGCCCAGGATGGTCAGCAGGTCGGCCAGCACCGCACCGCTGAAGCCGCGGTTGCGGAACAGCCGCATGTCCAGCAGCGGGGCCGGAAGCGTGAGCTGGCGGCGTACGAAGCCGTAGAGGGCGGCCGCGCCCAGCAGACCCGCGGCCAGGGTGCCCCACGCGAAGCCGTGTGCGGCGGCCTCCTTGACCGCGTACACCACACCGACCATGCCGACCAGCGACAGCACGACACTGACCAGGTCCCAGGGGCCGGGGTTCGCCGTGCGCGACTCGGGCAGCAGCTTGATGCCGACGAGGACCAGGACGACCATCACGGGCAGGTTGATCAGGAAGACCGAGCCCCACCAGAAGTGCTCCAGCAGGAACCCGCCGACGATCGGCCCGACGGCCGTACCGGCGGAGGCGGTGGCGCCCCAGATGCCGACGGCGAGACTGCGTTCGCGCGGGTCGTGGAAGAGGTTGCGGATCAGGGCGAGCGTGGCCGGCATCAGGGTCGCGCCGGCGACGCCGAGCAGCGCCCGCGCCACGATCATCATCTCGGGTGTCGTGGCGTAGGCGTTGAGCACGGATATCGCGCCGAACGCCGTGGCCCCGACCAGCAGGATCCGCTTGCGGCCGATACGGTCGCCGAGGCTGCCCATGGAGACGAGCAGACCGGCGATGACGAACGAGTACACGTCGCCGATCCACAGCAGCTGCGTGCCGGAGGGCTCCAGGTCCTCGCTGATGTAGGGGGTCGCGAGACCGAGGACGGTCGCGTCGACGGCCACCAGCAGCACGGCGAGGACGAGTACGCCGAGCGCGAGCCAGCGGCCCGGGCGCTTCACCGCCTCGGCGGACTCGGCCGGCTGCAGGGTGCTGGTCATGATTCCTCTCTCCGGAGTGCGCCGCCGAGCAGCAACTCGACGATCATGTGCTGGAAGTCCTTGGGGGCGCCCTTGCCGCTCTGCACCATCCAGGCGCCGGAGGCCAGCAGGCCGTAGAGCGCCTCGGTGAGCCAGGCCGGCGTGAGGTCGATGCGGAACTCGCCGCTGAGCTGGCCGCGCCGGAACAGGGCGGAGATCCGGTCGTCGATCAGGGTCCAGCCGGGGTTCTGCTCCTCGCCCTCGAAGAGCTGGTTCTCGGTGTAGAGGAACCCGAGCAGTCCGGCGGCGGGCTCGATGGCCCCGACCAGCCGGCGCACGGCCTCGCTCGCCGTGCCCTCGTCGAGGCGGGCGGCGTCCAGCGCGGCCTCGCATTCGGCGATGCCCAGCGACTCCAGCGCGCGGACCAGGGCGTCCCGCCCGGCGAAGTGGCGGTGCAGCGTGGCGCGGCTGATCCCGGCGGCCTTGGCGACCTCGTCCATGGTCGCGGTGGCTTTGTGGGTCAGCAGGGCCGCGGCGGTGCGCAGCACGTGGTCAGGATCGACAGCCATGAGACAACCGTACCCCATATGAGACATCAATGTCTCATGTTGGGCATGCGTGACTCATGGCTGTCGGGTCGGCAGTGCGGGGTATCAGTGCCAGGGCAGCTGCCCGCGCCGCTCCCAGTACGCCTGCGGCGCCTCGGCCAGCGTGGCCAGGCGGGTCAGCTGGTCGTCGTCGAGGTCGACGACCGCCGCGTGCAGGTTGGAGGCGAGCTGGTTGGTGGTGGCCGCCCCGGAGAGGACGACTCCGGCCCAGGGCTGCCGCAGGACCACCGCCAGGGCGACGGCGTCGCAGCCCAGCCCGGTCTCCTCGGCGATCTGCTTGAGGACGTCCGGCGCGTGCGGCCCGGCGAGCCGGCCGTTGGCCATGCCCTCCTTGACGATCACGGTGAGCCCGGCGTCGTGGGCCTCGGCGAGGGCGGGCGCGGCGGAGGTCTCCAGCGCGTTGTACGTCGACTGGACGGTACGGAAGAGGGGTTCGCCGTCGACCGTCACGGCGAGGGCGGCACGGATGGCCTCCGCCTGGGCGGGGCCGCTGGTGGAGAAGCCGATGGTGAGTCCCCGGGCGGCGGCTTCCGCGAGCTTCGCGTGCAGTTCCTTGTCGGTGAGGGCCGGGCTCTCCGGCGTCACCGAGTGGATCTGGTAGAGGTCGAGCCGGTCGCCGAGCAGCGCGTCGGTCTCGGCGCGCTGCCGTTCGTAGGCGGCGAGGGTGTGGTCCTTGACCTCGTGCGTCTCGGCGTCGGTGGACCAGTCGGCGGTGTAGGTGTAGCCCCACTTGCTGCCGACGACGATGTCGTCGAGGCCGGGCCTTGTGTTCAGCCAGTCGGCGAGGAACTCTTCCGAGCGGCCGTAGGAGCGGGCGGCGTCGAAGTAGCGGACGCCCTGTGCGTAGGCGGCGTCGAGGAGTTCGTGTGTGCGGGTGCGCAGCGTCTCGACGCTGCGGTCGTCACCGAGGTCTTCGTCCCGGCCGAGGTTGATGTAGCCGGGGCGTCCGACGGCGGCGAGGCCGAGGCCGATGTGGCAGGTGGGGGTTGTCGCATGGGCCAGGCGGGCGAAGGGCATCCGGGGGCTCCGTTCGGTCGGCTGTGGCTTTCGACCAACGTAACCCTCGGGATGACCTTCGCCTCAGAGCTCGGGGCTTGCTGTGTGCTTTGCGGGTGCGGGTCGTGCGTGGTTGCTCGCGCCCACGCGGCGGAGCCGCACATCGATACAGCCCCGCGCCCCTTGGGTACGTTCCCCTCAGCCCTTCTTCTTGGCCAGGGCCCACTCGTGCTGGGCCGCCACGTCCGCCTTGACCTCTGCCAGCTGGATCGCGACCGCGCTCGGGGCCGTGCCGCCCCGGCCGTTGCGGGAGGCCAGGGCGCCCGGGACGTTGAGGACCGAGCGGACCTCGGGGGTGAGGTGGGAGGAGATCTTGGCGAACTGCTCGTCCGTGAGGTCGTTCAGTTCCTTGCCCTCCGCCTCGGCGACCTTCACGCACTCGCCCGCCACCTCGTGGGCGACTCGGAACGGGACGCCCTGCTTGACCAGCCACTCGGCGATGTCCGTGGCGAGGGAGAAGCCGGCCGGGGCCAGTTCCTCCATGCGCTCGCGGTGGACCGTGAGCGTGGCCATCATGCCGGTGAAGGCCGGGAGCAGGATCTCCAGCTGGTCGATGGAGTCAAATACGGGCTCCTTGTCCTCCTGGAGGTCGCGGTTGTACGCGAGCGGGAGGGCCTTGAGCGTGGCCAGCAGGCCCGTCAGGTTGCCGATCAGGCGGCCGGACTTGCCGCGGGCCAGCTCCGCGATGTCCGGGTTCTTCTTCTGCGGCATGATCGACGAACCCGTCGAGAACGCGTCGTGCAGGGTCACGAAGGAGAACTCCTTCGTGTTCCAGAGGATGACCTCCTCGGCGATCCGGGAGAGGTTGACGCCGATCATCGCCGTGATGAACGCGAACTCGGCGACGAAGTCCCGCGACGCCGTGCCGTCGATGGAGTTGCCCGAGCTGCCGTGCTCAAAGCCGAGGTCCTTCGCCACCGCCTCCGGGTCCAGGCCCAGGGAGGAGCCCGCCAGCGCGCCCGAGCCGTAGGGCGACACCGCCGTGCGCGCGTCCCACTGGCGCAGCCGCTCCGCGTCCCGGGACAGCGACTGGACGTGGGCGAGGACGTGGTGCGCGAAGAGCACCGGCTGGGCGTGCTGGAGGTGGGTGCGGCCGGGCATCGCCACGTCCGGGTGGGCCTCGGCGAGCCCGATCAGCGCGTCCTGGAGCTCGGCGATCAGGCCGCCGATGACGCGGGCGTGGTCGCGCAGGTACATGCGGAACAGGGTGGCGACCTGGTCGTTGCGGGAGCGGCCCGCGCGCAGCTTGCCACCGAGGTCGGGGCCGAGCCGCTCCAGCAGGCCGCGCTCCAGGGCGGTGTGCACGTCCTCGTCGGCGATGGTGCCCACGAAGGAGCCGTCGGCGACGTCCGCCTCCAGCCGGTCGAGCCCGGCGATCATCCGGGTCAGCTCGTCCTCGGTGAGCAGGCCCGCCTTGTGGAGCACGCGCGCGTGCGCACGCGAACCGGCGATGTCGTACGGCGCGAGCCGCCAGTCGAAGTGGACGGACGCGGACAGCTTGGCCAGGGCCTCGGCGGGACCGTCGGCGAAACGGCCGCCCCAGAGCCGTACGTCACCGCTGTTGCTGCTCACTTGCGTTGCTCCTAGAGAGGTTTTGGATGTGACGCGGACCTTTATATGCCCACGCCGGGTTCCCGTCCTGCTACGCCCGCTGCTGACGCTGTGCCGCGATCTTCGACGACAAGCTGTAGATGTCGATGAAGCCCTTGGCGGCGGACTGGTCGAAGGTGTCGCCCGTGTCGTAGGTGGCGAGGTCGAAGTCGTACAGCGACTGCTCGGAGCGCCGGCCGGTGACGACCGCGCGGCCGCCGTGGAGGGTCATCCGGATGTCGCCGGTGACGTACTGGTTCGCCTCGTTGACGAAGCCGTCGAGGGCGCGCTTGAGCGGGGAGAACCACAGGCCGTCGTAGACCAGCTCGCTCCAGCGCTGCTCGACGCCCCGCTTGTAGCGGGCGAGTTCACGCTCGACGGTGACGTTCTCCAGCTCCTGGTGGGCGGTGATCAGGGCGATCGCGCCCGGAGCCTCGTACACCTCACGCGACTTGATGCCGACGAGGCGGTCCTCGACCATGTCGATCCGGCCGATGCCCTGGGCACCGGCGCGCTCGTTGAGCTGCTGGACGGCCTGGAGCACGGTGACGGGCCTGCCGTCGACGGCGACGGGGGCGCCCTCCTTGAAGGAGATGACCACCTCGTCGGGCTCACGGGCGACGGCCGGGTTCTGCGTGTACGCGTAGATGTCCTCGATCGGCGCGTTCCAGATGTCCTCGAGGAAGCCGGTCTCGATGGCGCGGCCGAAAACGTTCTGGTCGATGGAGTACGGCGACTTCTTGGAGGTCGCGATCGGCAGGCCCTTGTCCTCGCAGAAGGCGATGGCCTTGTCGCGGGTCATGGCGTAGTCGCGGACCGGGGCGATGCACGTCAGGTCGGGGGCGAGGGCGGCGATGCCCGCCTCGAAGCGGACCTGGTCGTTGCCCTTGCCCGTGCAGCCGTGGGCGACGGTCGTGGCGCCGTGCTTGCGGGCGGCGGCGACGAGGTGCTGGACGATCACCGGCCGGGACAGGGCGGAGACCAGCGGGTAGCGGTCCATGTAGAGGGCGTTGGCCTTGATCGCGGGGAGGCAGTACTCCTCGGCGAACTCGTCCCGGGCGTCGGCCACTTCGGCCTCCACCGCGCCGCACGCGAGGGCGCGTTTGCGGATGACGTCCAGGTCCTCGCCGCCCTGGCCTACGTCCACCGCGACCGCGATGACCTCGGCGCCCGTCTCCTCTGCGATCCAGCCGATGGCGACGGAGGTGTCAAGACCGCCGGAGTAGGCGAGTACGACGCGCTCGGTCACGGGTTCTTCCCCTCATCCTGCGATCACTCATGCTGCGATCACTGACCTGCATGATTATGCAGACCTTCGCATGATTCGTCAATGCATCTGGGCTCCAGGGCCTGTTTCCGGCCATGCCGAGATGACTTTGAAGATCCTTTGAACGCGCGAAACCGCTTACTCGTACCTCTCGCCGAACGCAGGCGCCGCGTTTGACACCGACGACACCCCCGACCCCTAGTGAGGCATCCGCATGTCCAGGGCTCTTCCGAAGTACAACAAGCGTCGCGTCGGCTTCATCGGCGGCGCCGCCGCGGTGGCACTGTCCGGCACGGTGATCGCCGGCTTCGCCCTCGCCGGGGAGACGCCGGACAGCGGCGCGACGAACGCCCGGACGCTGGCGGGTCCCGGCACCATCACGTGCCCGGACGTCACCGGCCAGCTGCCGGACATCCCCGCCTCCGCGCAGGCGGAGGTCGACCGCAATCTCGGCGATCTGGCCACTCAGATCGAGGAGGCCAACAAGCGCCTCGTCGACACCGTCGGCCAGGGCGGGCCCAACTTCGTCCAGAACGCCATCCTCGGCCCGCTGGAGGACAAGCGCGTCGCCGCCCTGAACCGCATCGAGACCGCCATCGGGCGTGCCGCCGAGAAGCCGGAGGGGCTGGAGGCCTTCGCCGCCTGCCAGCTCAACGCCGACGGCGGCGCCGGAGCGGGCGAGGCGGCGGGTGGCGAGGCGGGCGCCGGTGCTGAGGCCGGTGCGGGCGCCGAGGCAGGAGCCGGTGCCGAGTCGGGCGCTGAGGCCGGTGCGGGCGCCGGCGATGACGCGGGTGCCGGCGAGGCGGGCAACGCCGGTGCCGGCACGATCAGCTGCCCGGACGTCGCCTCCCAGCTGCCGGCGGTCCCGGCCTCCGCCAAGGCCGAGGTCGACCGCAACCTGGCGCTGCTGGACACGCAGGTCGCGGAGGCCAACAAGCGCCTCGTCGACACCGTCGGCCAGGGCGGACCGAACTTCGTCCAGAACGCCATCCTCGGCCCGCTTGAGGACAAGCGGATCTCCACCGTCAACCGCATCGCCACGGCCATCGGCCGCACGGCCGAGAAGCCGGCCGGTCTGGACTCCCTGGCCGCCTGCACGCTCACCAAGTGAGGTGACAGGCGCTGTGGCCGCCCCGCGTGAGCGCCGGCCGGGGCGGCCACGGGGCCCGCAATTCCTTGGGCACGCCATTTTTTAGGCAGTCGAAAGACCTGCGCCATAATCGGCGGCATGGGAAAAACTCATGAGCGCATAGAAGGCCGGCTCCGCTCGTTCATCGAGGCGCAGCCGGTCTTCTTCACCGCCACCGCTCCCCTGTCCGCCGACGGCACGGTCAATCTCTCCCCCAAGGGCCTCAAGGGCTCCTTCGTGGTGCTCGACGACCACACCGTCGCCTACCTCGACTTCGCCGGCTCCAACGCCGAGACCATCGCCCATCTGCGGGAGAACGGGCGGATCACCCTGATGTGGTGCGCCTTCCAGGGCCCGCCGAACATCGTCCGGGTGCACGGCCGCGGGGAGCCGGTCTTCCGGGACGATCCCCGTTTCGGGGAGCTGCTCGGCCACTTCCCGGACATCGACCCGGCCCAGCACGGCCTGCGCGCGATCATCGTCGTCACGGCCGAACTCGTCCGCGACACCTGCGGCTACGCCGTGCCCTTCATGGCGTACGAGGCTGAGCGCGACCTGCACGGCAAGCGTTTCGCCCGTGAGGACGACGCCTCGCTCAGCGCCTACTTCACCAAGAAGGAGCACATCGCGACCAGCCTGGACGGACTGCCCGGGCTGCCGTTGCCGCTGCCGCCCTCTACCGTCTGAGGCATGCGCCCCGGTGCCGTCGCCCTCGCCCTCGCCGTCTCCTGTCTCGTCGCGCTCGGCGCCGGGCCGCCCGCTCCCCCGCCCCCGCTGCCGGCCCGGATGGCCGACACGGGCGGCGGCACCCAGCTGATCACCGCGGTGGCCCCGCGGACGGCCTCGACGACGGGCACGGTCACCTGGTGGGACCGCGAGGGCGGGCGGTGGGTGCGGGCGGGTTCGGCGCCCGCGCGCTTCGGAGCGAACGGGCTGGTGGAGGGCGCCTCCCGCACACAGGGCACGAACACGACACCCACGGGGCTGTACGGCCTGCCGTACGCCTTCGGCATCGAGGCGGCGCCGCGCGGGACGGCGTACACCTACCGCCGGGTGCACCGGGACTCCTGGTGGTGCCAGGACAACGACTCCCGCTCCTACAACCGCTGGACCGAGCCCCGCGCGGCCGACTGCCGGGCCTCCGAGTCCGAGCATCTGATCACCTACGGGGAGCGGTACGCGCACGCGCTCGTCATCGGCTTCAACTACGGGCGTCCCGTGCGGGGACGCGGCGCGGGCATCTTCCTCCATGTCAACGGGCGCGGAGCGACGGCCGGTTGCGTGTCCGTGCCGAAGCGCGCCATGCGGACGATCCTGCGCTGGGCCGACCCGGCGCAGCGCCCGCACATCGCCGTCGGGACGGCGAGCGGGACCACCGCCGTCACCCGCTACTAGGGCCTGTATGTCAGACAGGCCCTTGGCGCGTGAGGCCGCCCGGGAACCGGTTCGGGTTACCGCCGGTCACTCCCCTATGCACACGACTCGGGGCACGGCTGAACACTCCCGTGTCCCGGCACGTATCTGTGGGCCAAGGGTCAAGTCCCCACGGAGGAACCGTGACCACCACGCTCGCAGGCGGCCGTGCCGCCCGCCGCCAGACGATGCGCCGCATCCGCCCGCGCCGCTCCCCGGCCGTACCGCTGCTGATCGCCCTGTGGGCGGGTGCGGCGGCCGTGCTGTGGCTGTGGTGGGACAACACGGCGTCGCTCGCGGACACCTCGGCCAAGATCCTGGCCGCGGGCCGGATCACCGGCCTGCTCGCCGGCTACCTCATGGCGCTGGTGGTGCTCCAGATGGCACGGGTGCCCGCGCTGGAGCGGCGGGTGGGCACCGACCGGGTCGCCCGCTGGCACGCGATGACCGGCCGGTACACGCTCTGCTTGGTCCTCGCACACGTCTTCCTCACCATGTGGGGCTACGCCCTCCAGGCCGGCAAGGGGCTCGGCGACGTCGTCCAGCAGACGATCGACTCCGTCAACCAGCTGCCGGACATGGGCAAGGCCGCCATCGGCACGGGTCTACTGTTCGTCATCGGGATCCTCTCGATCGGCGGTGTCCGCCGTCTGATCGGGTACGACACCTGGTACCACGTGCACCTGCTCACCTACGCGGCCGTGTACCTGACGTTCTGGCACCAGATCACGACCGGCAACGAGTTCGCCGTCGAGCCCGCCGCGAAGACCTTCTGGTACGGGCTGTACGGCGCGGTGACGGCGCTCGTCCTCTGGTTCCGGATCCTCACTCCGATCCGGCTGAACCTGCGGCACCGCATGCGGGTCGAGGCGGTCATCGAGGAGACCCCGGGCATCGTGTCCGTGCTGATCGGCGGGCGCAAGCTGCACCGGATGGGCGCGGAGGCGGGCCAGTTCTTCCGCTGGCGGTTCAAGGCGCCCGGCATGCGCTTCAGTTCGCACCCGTACTCGCTGTCGGCGGCGCCCCGCCCCGACATGCTGCGGATCACCGTCAAGGCGATCGGCGACCACACCTCCCGGCTGCGCGAGCTCAAGCCCGGCACCAAGGTGTGGGCGGAGGGCCCGTACGGCGCGATGACCGCGCAGCGCCGCAGCCGCGGCAAGGTGCTGCTGGTCGCGGGCGGTGTCGGCATCACCCCGATGCGGGCCCTGTTCGAGACCCTGCCGGGCGCGTCCGGGGACATCACGCTGCTCTACCGGGCCAACAGCACCCAGGACCTGGCCCTGTGGGGCGAACTCGCCAAGATCGCCGACGAACGCGGGGCACGGCTGATGTACGCGGTCAACAGCCCCGACGGGGAACGCCCCGACATCTCCGCTGAGTCACTCCAGCGGAAGATCCCGGACATCGGCGACCACGACGTCTTCATGTGCGGGCCGCCCGGCTTCGCGCAGTCGGTGTACGAGGCACTGCGCGGCGCGGGAGTCCCCGCACGCCGTATCCATCACGAGTCGTTCGAGATGTGAGCGACGGGACATCAACGGCCCTTCAGGAGCTTGAGAAACGATGAGGAAGTCTCACCCCGTCCGGCGTGCCGTGCTCGCCGGCGCAGCAACCGTCTCCGGGATCGTGCTGCTGCTGTCACTGAAGCCGGCCTCCGACCCGGGCTCCGCCCAGGCCGCGGGCGGTCAGCTGCCGCCCGCGGCCGCCGGGCAGGCCCCGCAGGGCGGCGTGAACGGCGCGGTCACCGGTGACGCGGTGCAGACGCAGTACGGCCCGGTGCAGGTACGCCTGACCATGAACGGCGGCAAGGTCACCCAGGCCGAGGCGGTGCAGGCCCCCAAGGGTGGCCGCAGCGACCAGATCACCGCCAGCTCCGTCCCCCGTCTCAACCAGGCTGCGGTCGCCGCCCAGAGCGCGGACATCGACGCCGTGTCCGGGGCGACGTACACCAGCGCCGGCTACAAGAAGTCCCTCCAGTCCGCCCTGGACAAGGCCAAGGCCTCGGCCGGCGGTGCGCAGGGCTCGGGCAGCGCCCAGAGGCTGACGGGTGATGTGGCGCAGACGCAGTACGGCCCGGTGCAGGTCCGGATCACCGTCGCCGGCGGCAAGATCACCAAGGCCGAAGCCGTCCAGGCCCCCAAGGGCGGACGCAGCGACCAGATCACCGCCAGCTCCGTCCCCCGCCTCAACCAGGCGGCCGTCGCGACGGGGAGCGCGGAGATCGACGCGGTCTCGGGCGCCACCTACACCAGCGCGGGCTACAAGAAGTCCCTCCAGTCCGCCCTGGACAAGGCTCCGGCAGGGGGCGGCTCCTCTCAGGCCGCCGGCTCCGGGGGCGGCTCCTCCCAGGGCGGCGGCTCCGGGGGCGGTCAGGCCCAGACGCAGACCCTCACCGGCAGCGTGGCGCAGACGCAGTACGGCCCGGTCCAGGTCCGGATCACCGTCGCCGGCGGCAAGATCACCAAGGCCGAAGCCGTCCAGGCCCCCAAGGGCGGACGCAGCGACCAGATCACCTCCTCCTCCGTCCCCCGCCTCAACCAGGCGGCCGTCGCGGCCGGGAACGCGCAGATCGACGCCGTCTCCGGAGCCACCTACACCAGCGCGGGCTACAAGCAGTCCCTCCAGTCGGCGCTGGACCAGGCCGGTGGCTGACACGGTGGCCGACTCCGCACAGGCTCCCGCCGCGGTACGTCATGCGGAGGAGACGATGGGGACCGTCTTCTCCTTCGACGTCCGCGGCGGGGAACCCGGCGTCGTGCGCGCGGCGGTGGACGAGGCCGTCGCCGGGCTGCACCGGGTCGACGAGGTGTTCAGCACCTACCGCGAGGACAGCCAGATCTCCCGGCTGCAACGCGGCCGGCTGACGGTCGAGGAGTGCGATCCCGAGGTCGCGGAGGTTCTGGAACTGGCGGCCGAGGCGGAGCGGCTGAGCGACGGCTGGTTCAGCACGTCGTACGGGGGCCGGCTGGATCCGACCGGCATCGTGAAGGGCTGGGCGGTCGAGCGGGCGGCGCGGCGGCTGGTGGCGGTGCCCGGGGTGAGCGGGGTGAGCGTCAACGGCGGCGGTGATGTGCAGTTGCTCGGGGTGCCGGGGGCGCAGCGGCCGTGGCGGGTCGGGATCTCGGATCCCCTGCGGCCGGGGGGTCTCGCGGCGGTGATCTCCGCGGCGGGGGTGGATGAACTGGCCGTGGCCACGTCCGGGACCGCGGAGCGGGGGGCGCACATCGTCGACCCACGGACCGGGCGTTCGGCCGTGACCGACCTGGTCGCCGTGACGGTGGTGGGGCCCCGGCTGACGTGGGCGGACTGCTGGGCCACGGCGGCGTTCGCGATGGGGTCGCGGGAGGGGCTGGCTTGGCTGGAGTCGCTGCCGGGGGTTGAGGCGCTGTTGATTACGGCGGGCGATGAGGTGCGCTGTACCGGGGGGTTGGCTGCACGGCTGGGGTGAGCGGGCTGAGGGCGGGGCGTTGCGCAGCCCGGCGCTGCGGGGTGCCGCTGCGCCCACCCGTGCCGCCCTTAGCGGCACGAATGCCCGCAGCTATGTAGGGGCGCGGGGAACTGCGCGAACGGCCACACACACCCCGCGCACACCGCCCGCAGACACCCCCACGGCGCTCAATGCCCGTTCTGCGCCAGCCTCAGCAAATGGTCGGCCAGCGCCTGCCCCCCGTCAGGATTCCGGCTGATCAACAGCAACGTGTCGTCACCGGCGATCGTCCCCAGAATGTCGTGCAGCTCGGCCTGGTCAATGGCCGAGGCCAGGAACTGCGCGGCCCCCGGAGGAGTCCGCAGGACCACGAGGTTCGCCGAAGCCTCCGCGGAGATCAGCAGCTCCTGCGAGAGCCGCCGCATCCGCTCCTCCTTCGCCGACCCGCCCAGCGGAGCGCGCGGCGTGCGGAAACCGCCCTCGCTCGGCACCGCGTAGATCAGGTCGCCGTCGGCGTTGCGGATCTTCACCGCGTTCAGCTCGTCCAGGTCCCGGGAGAGCGTCGCCTGCGTGACGCTCAGCCCGTCGTCGGCGAGCAGCTTCGCGAGCTGGCTCTGCGACCGCACGGGCTGCCGGTTGAGGATGTCCACGATCCGGCGGTGACGTGCGGTGCGGGTCTGCGGCACGGCGGGCCCGTTCGCCCCCGGCTGCTCGTGGTCCTGCGCCTGGCTCATCGTCGTCTCATTCCCCGGATCGTCCGTCCCCGTCGGCTGCGCTTGCGTCGAGGACGCCGGGCAGTGCCCGGAGGAAGGCGTCCACCTCGTCGTCACCGATGTTCAGCGGCGGCATGAGCCGTACGACGTCGGGGGCGGGCGCGTTCACCAGGAGGCCGGCGTCCTGAGCCGCCTGCTGCACCTGGGGCGCGAGCGGCTCGGTGAGCACGATACCCAGGAGGAGACCCGCGCCCCTGACGAAATCGATCAACTCGTGACCGAGGCCCTCGATCCCCTCCCGCAACTTCTCGCTCTGCCGCTTGACGTTCTGCAGCAACCCCTCGTTCTCGATGGTGTCGAGGACGGCGAGCCCGGCGGCGCAGGCGACGGGATTGCCGCCGAAGGTCGTGCCGTGGTGGCCGGGCTGGAGCAGTTCGGCGGCGCGTCCGAAGGCGACGGTCGCGCCGAGGGGCAGTCCGCCGCCGAGGCCCTTGGCGAGGGTGACGACGTCGGGCAGCACGCCCTCGTGGGCCTGGTACTCGAACCAGTGGCCGGTCCGGCCGACGCCGGTCTGCACCTCGTCGAGGACGAGCAGCGCGCCGGTGGCGGCGGTGATGGCCCGGGCGGCCTTGAGGTAGCCGGCGGGCGGGACCACGACCCCGTTCTCGCCCTGGACCGGCTCGATGACGACGAGGGCCGTCTCGTCCGTCACCGCGGCGGCCAGCGCCTGCGCGTCGCCGTACGGGACGTGGGTGACGTCGCCCGGCATGGGCAGGAAGGGTTCCCGCTTGCCGGGCTGGCCGGTGAGCGCGAGGGCGCCCATGGTGCGGCCGTGGAAGCCGCCCTGGGTCGCGACCATGTGGGTCCGCCCGGTGAGCCGGCCGATCTTGAAGGCGCCCTCGTTGGCCTCGGCGCCGGAGTTGCAGAAGTAGACCTTGCCGTCGCGGCCGAAGAGCTGGATCAGCCGTTCGGCGAGCGCGACCGGCGGCTCGGCGACGAACAGGTTGGAGACATGGCCGAGGGAGGCGATCTGCCGGCTCACTGCCTCGACGACGGCCGGGTGGGCGTGGCCGAGCGCGTTGACCGCGATGCCGCCGACGAAGTCCAGGTACTGCTTGCCGTCGGCGTCCCACAGCTTGGTGCCCTCGCCGCGGACGAGCGGGAGCCTCGGGGTGCCGTAGTTGTTCATGAGCGCGTTCTGCCACCGCGCGGTCAGTTCCTGATTGCCCGCGACGTTGTTCACGACTCCCCCTGCCCGCCCGGTCCCTCGGGCTTCTCGTCGGCCACGACCATCGTGCCGATCCCCTCGTCGGTGAAGATCTCCAGCAGGATCGAGTGCTGGACCCGGCCGTCGATGACCCGGGCGGTGGTGACGCCGCCCCGTACGGCGTGCAGGCAGCCCTCCATCTTCGGCACCATGCCGGAGGAGAGGTCCGGCAGCAGCCGCTCCAGCTCGGAGGCGGTGAGGCGGCTGATCACCTCGTCGCTGTTCGGCCAGTCCTCGTAGAGTCCCTCGACGTCCGTGAGGACCATGAGGGTTTCGGCGCCCAGTGCAGCAGCGAGTGCCGCAGCCGCCGTATCAGCATTGACGTTGTAGACATGTCCGTCGTCCTGGGAGCGGGCGATCGAGGAGACGACCGGGATGCGGCCGTCGGCGAGCAGGGCCTCGATCGCGCCGGTGTCGATCGCGGTGATCTCGCCGACCCGGCCGATGTCGACCAGTTCGCCGTCGATCTCGGGCTGGTGCTTGGTGGCGGTGATGGTGTGCGCGTCCTCGCCGGTGAGGCCGACGGCGAGCGGGCCGTGCTGGTTGAGCAGCCCGACCAGCTCGCGCTGCACCTGACCGGCCAGCACCATCCGTACGACGTCCATGGCGTCCTCGGTGGTCACCCTGAGGCCCGCCTTGAACTCGCTGACGATGCCGTGCTGGTCCAGGGCGGCGCTGATCTGCGGGCCGCCGCCGTGCACGACCACGGGCTTGAGGCCGGCGTGGTGCAGGAACACCACGTCCTGGGCGAAGGCAGCCTTCAGGTCCTCGTCGATCATGGCGTTGCCGCCGAACTTGATGACGACCGTCTTGCCGTTGTGCCGGACCAGCCAGGGCAGCGCCTCGATGAGGATCTGGGCCTTGGGGAGCGCGGTGTGTTTCCGCGTCGGGCTGCTCATGACGAGTACGCGCTGTTCTCGTGGACGTAGTCCGCGGTGAGGTCGTTGGTCCAGATGGTGGCGGTCTCGGACCCGGCGGCGAGGTCGGCGACGATGTGCACCTCGCGGAAGCGCATGTCGACCTTGTCGCGGTCCTCGCCGACACCGCCGTTCTTGCACACCCAGACGCCGTTGATGGCGACGTTGAGCCGGTCGGGCTCGAAGGCCGCGCTCGTCGTGCCGATCGCCGACAGCACCCGGCCCCAGTTGGGGTCCTCGCCGTGGATCGCGCACTTGAGGAGGTTGTTGCGGGCGATGGAGCGGCCCACCTCGACGGCGTCGTCCTCGGTCGCGGCGTTGATCACCTCGACCTTGATGTCCTTGCTGGCGCCCTCGGCGTCCCGGATGAGCTGCTGCCCGAGGTCGTCGCAGACCTGCCGGACGGCCTCGGCGAACTCCTCGTACGCCGGGGTGACGTCGGCCGCGCCGGAGGCGAGCAGCAGCACGGTGTCGTTGGTGGACATGCAACCGTCGGAGTCGACCCGGTCGAAGGTCGTCCGGGTGGCCGCCCGCAGCGCCTTGTCGAGTACGTCGTCGTCCAGGTCGGCGTCGGTGGTGAGGACGACGAGCATGGTGGCGAGGCCGGGGGCGAGCATGCCCGCGCCCTTGGCCATGCCGCCCACGGTCCAGCCGTCCTTGGTGACGACGGACGTCTTGTGGACGGTGTCGGTGGTCTTGATGGCGATGGCGGCCTTCTCACCGCCGTGCTCACTCAGCGACTCGGCTGCCTTCTCCACGCCCGGCAGCAGCTTGTCCATCGGCAGGAGGATGCCGATCAGGCCGGTCGAGCAGACGGCGACCTCGATGGCGCCCCGCCCGAGGACCTCGGCGACCTTCTCGGCCGTCGCGTGCGCGTCCTGGAAGCCCTTCGGGCCCGTGCAGGCGTTGGCGCCGCCGGAGTTGAGGACGACGGCGGAGACCTGGCCGCTCTTCATGACCTGCTCGGACCACAGCACCGGGGCGGCCTTCACGCGGTTGGAGGTGAAGACGCCGGCGGCGGCGCGGCGGGGCCCGGTGTTGACCACGAGGGCCAGGTCGGGGTTGCCGTTTTCCTTGATCCCGGCGGCGATGCCCGCCGCCGTGAATCCCTTCGCTGCCGTCACACTCACGGCGCAACTCCGATCGTCGTCAGTCCGGTGGTCTCGTCGAGCCCCAAGGCGATGTTCATGCTCTGGACGGCACCGCCGGCGGTGCCCTTGGTGAGGTTGTCGATGGCGCTGATCACGATGATCCGTCCGGCGGCCGTGTCGTGCGCGACCTGCACCTGAACGGCGTTCGAACCGTAGACGGACGCCGTGGCGGGCCACTGGCCCTCGGGCAGCAGGTGCACGAAGGGCTCGTCGGCGAACGCCTTCTCGTAGGCCGCGCGCAGGGACTCCGCGGTGACCCCGTCCTTCGCCTTCGCGCTGCACGTGGCGAGGATGCCGCGGGGCATCGGCGCGAGGGTCGGTGTGAAGGAGACGGAGACCGGCTCACCGGCGGCCGCGCTGAGGTTCTGGGTGATCTCTGGGGTGTGCCGGTGCCCGCCGCCGACGCCGTACGGGGACATCGAGCCCATGACCTCGCTGCCCAGCAGGTGCGGCTTGGGTGCCTTGCCCGCGCCGGAGGTGCCGGACGCGGCGACGATCACGGCCTCGGCCTCGGCGAGCCCGGCGGCGTACGCCGGGAAGAGCGCCAGCGACACGGCCGTGGGGTAGCAGCCGGGCACCGCGACGCGCTTGGACCCCTCCAGCGCGGCGCGGGCGCCCGGCAGTTCGGGAAGGCCGTAGGGCCAGGTTCCGGCGTGCGACGAGCCGTAGAAGCGCTCCCAGGCGGTGGCGTCCGTCAGCCGGAAGTCGGCGCCCATGTCGATCACCAGCACGTCCGGCCCGAGCTTCTCGGCGACGGCGGCGGACTGCCCGTGGGGCAGCGCGAGGAACACGACGTCGTGGCCGTCGAGCACCTCCGGCGTGGTCTCCTGGAGTACTCGGCCGGCCAGGGGCAGCAGGTGCGGCTGGAGCGCACCGAGCGTCTGCCCCGCGTTGGAGTTGCCGGTCAGGGCGCCGATCTCGACCTCGGGGTGCGCCAGGAGCAGACGCAGCAGTTCCCCGCCCGCGTATCCACTCGCTCCGGCCACTGCCGCACGTACCGCCATGGAACCTCCTCCTAGAGGGCATGACTATACGTTTCTCTGCAGTTTTATGCAATCGCCCGCTCGGCTCGGGAACGGCTGCCTACGGCGTGCCCGGAAGCCGGACCGTGACGAGGAGGCCGCCGGCGGGCCGGGGGGTGAGGTGGAGGGTGCCGGCGTGGGCGCGGACGACGCTGTCCACGATGGCCAGGCCGAGGCCGGCACCGGCGTGCTCGTCGGTGCGTGCGCGTTCCGTTCCGCGCTGGAAGGGCTCGGTGAGGGTCGGTACCAGGTCCGGCGGGAGCCGGCCGCCCGTGTTCTCGACCCGCAGCACGCTCGTGCCGCCGCGCGCCTCGGTGTGGACCGTCACGGTGCCACCGGCGGGGAGGTTGTGGACGAGGGCGTTCTGGACGAGGTTCGTCACCATCCGCAGCAGGAGTTCCGCCGAGCCGACGGCCCGGGCCGCCCCGCCGGTGACGTCGAGCGTGATCCCGCGCTGTTCGGCGAGGGGGAGCAGGGTTTCGGCGGCCTCTTCCGCGATGAGGGAGAGGTCGACGCTCTCGCGGGTGAAGGTGCCGCGGTCGCTGCGGCTGAGCAGCAGGAGGGCCTCGGTGAGGCCGATCGCGCGCGTGTTGACGGCGTGCAGGCGTTCGATGAGTTCGTCTCGGTCCCGCGTGGGGTCCTTGCGGGCGACGTCGAGCAGCGTCTGCGAGATCGCCAGCGGGGTGCGCAGTTCGTGGGAGGCGTTCGCGGCGAACCTCTGCTGCTCGGCGACGTGCGACTCGAGTTGTTCGAGCATGGTGTCGAAGGTGTCGGCGAGTTCGCGGAATTCGTCCCGGCGGCCCTCCATGCGGACGCGGTGGGACAGCGATCCGGTCCCGGCCAGCCGTGCCGCGGCCGTGATCCGGTCGAGCGGTGCGAGCATCCGGCCGGCGAGGATCCATCCCCCGACGAGGCCGAACACGAGCAGGAAGGCCAGTGCCACGGCCGCGGCGCGACCGAAGATGCGCGAGAGGAGGTACCGGTTGGGTGAGATGCCGAGCAGACCCTGGGAGTTGTCGGGTACGTAGCGCAGCAGGAACACCCACACCACGGCCAGCAGGACAGCGCCGGTGACGAGGACGAGTCCGGCATAGCTGAGGGTGAGTTTCAGGCGAGCGCTGAGCCCTGGGCGTCTACTCATCGCCACGGTGTCCGGCGTCGATGCGGTAGCCGACACCCGGCACCGTGGCGATGATCCCTGGCTCGCCGAGCCGTTTGCGCAGTGCGGAGACGGTGATGCGCACGGCGTTGGTGAGGGGGTCGGCGTTCTCGTCCCAGGCCCGTTCCAGCAGCTCTTCGGCGCTGACGACACCGCCCTCGGCGGCGACGAGGACTTCCAGCACGGCGAACTGCTTGCGGGTGAGCGGGACGTAGCGTCCGTCGCGGAAGACCTCCCGGCGGAAGGGGTCCAGCCGCAGGCCCGCGATCTCGCGGACCGGGGGCCGGGCGTGGGCGCGCCGGCGGTCGAGCGCCCTCAGCCGCAGGACGAGCTCCCGCAGCTCGAACGGTTTGGTGAGGTAGTCGTCGGCGCCGAGCTCGAACCCGGAAGCCTTGTCGTCGATCCGGTCGGCGGCGGTGAGCATGAGGATCGGGATGCCGCTGCCGGAGGCGACGATGCGCCGGGCGACCTCGTCGCCGGAGGGGCCGGGGATGTCGCGGTCGAGGACCGCGAGGTCGTAGGAGTGGACGCTGAGCAGTTCCAGGGCGGTCTCGCCGTCGCCGGCGATGTCGGCGGCGATCGCCTCCAGCCGCAGACCGTCCCGGACGGCTTCGGCCAGGTAGGGCTCGTCCTCCACGATCAGTACGCGCATGCCCGAAGCCTAGGCAGCACGGCATATCGCGGACGTATGCGACGACGTGTGCCACCAGCGGCGCGACGCCAGCGCGGCCAGCACGGCGCCGGCGGTGTTGACCAGGACGTCGTCGACGGAGGAGACCCGGTCCAGCCGCAGCACGTACTGGGCGGTTTCGACCAGGACCGAGCAGCCCGCCGCGAGCGCCAGGATCCGCGGCAGGGACGCAAGCGCCGCGAACCGCATCGGGGCGAAGCAGCCCAGCGACGCGAAGACGAGCAGGTTCCCGGCGATCCCGAGCGGCCCCATCGTGGCCAGGTCCCGCAGCGGCACCAGGCTCAGCCGGCCGGGGACGACGCCGGCACCGGCGCCCGGCATCATGGTCAGCCACAGGAACGGCACCGTCCCGTGGACCATGCCCACCTCGGCCAGCGACGTCCGCCAGGCCGGCGTGACGCCCGCGGCGCGCCGACGGCACGCCAGGGCCCACACCACCAGCGCGGCGAGCGGCAGCGCGACCAAGGTCATGAGCACCACGCCGTTGAACGTGTCGAAGCAGCCGTGCCACCGCCCGGCCATGCACACCGGAGCGGACATCATGAGCGGCCGCCGCACGACGAACACGGCGCTCGCCAGGCCGAGGACGGCCAGAGCGAGGAGCACGATCCCGCGCGCACGGCGAGGCGGTGCTGACAGGGAGGTGTGGGAGTTCATGCCCTCCAGGAGAGGCGAAGGGCCGTTGCGACGGCGTATGCGATTTTCGATACGCCCGCGACAGGCGAAAATCCGGATGCCGTCGCCGAGCGAATACATAAGATCACCGGCATGGCACTGCGACCTGTTCAGGTGAACGTCAAGGCCCTCGATGACGCGGCGGTCGGCCGGTTCTGGGCGGAGGCGCTCGGCTGGGGTGTCTCCAGCGAGGGGCCCGGCGTGACCAACGTGGAACCCGGCGACGGCTTCGTCTGGCCGGACCCGGCCGCTGTCTGCATCGACGTCGTCGCCGTCCCGGAACCCAAGACAGCGACGAAGAACCGTGTGCACCTCGATCTCGCCACCACCTCCGCGGCCCATCAGGCGGAGTGGGTCGCGCGGCTGAAGGCTCTCGGTGCGAAGCCCGCCGACGTGGGCCAGGGCGACGTGCCGTGGACGGTCCTCGCCGACCCGGAGGGCAACGAGTTCTGTGTGCTGGAGCCCCGGGAGATCTACCGGGACACCGGGCCGATCGCCCGGGTGGTGGTCGACTGCGTCGATCCGCGGGCCATGGCCCGGTTCTGGGGCGAGGCGACGGACTGGACGCTGCACGAGGTGACGGACGATCACGCGGTGCTGCGCTCCGCCCAGGGCGTCGGCCCGTACCTGGAGTTCCGCCGCTCGTCCGAGGCGAAGACCGTGCCGGACCGCGTCCATGTCGACCTGCTGCCGTACGCCGGTGACGACAAGGCGGCGGAGGTGGCCCGGTTGAAAACCCTCGGTGCCACCGACCTCGACCTCGGCCAGGGCGACGTCCCGTGGACGTGCCTGTCGGACCCGGAGGGCCATGAGTTCTGCGTCCTCGGCCCGCGCTGACGCGGATCCCCGACGGCACCCGGGCACGGGCGTGGGCCGCCACCCCAGGGGGCAGCGGCCCACGCGAGGTGCCTGCTACCTCTGGTTGATCCGCAGGAAGGTGACGGAGTTCGCCGGGAAGGTGTAGGTGAACTTCCGGTCCACCCCCCGGAACGTGGACGTCACCGGCGTCACCGGCGTGTCCGTCTCGGTGTTCACCGCGTCCTCGTCGGCGGCCAGCGTGGTCACGCGGGCCGTGGAGGCGACCTTCGCGCCACCCAGGTCGACGGCCGTACGGGCCTCGGCGGACTGGGCGTTGACGACCTTGACGATCAGGTCACCGGTCCTGGCGTCCTTGGTGACGACCTGGCGGAACGGCTCGGCCGGCTTGTCGTCCTTGAAGCTGCCCCACTCCTTGCCGTCCAGGAACAGGGTGACCTGACGGCCGCGCACCTTGATGTCGATGTCGTAGGCGCGGCCCGTCTCGATCGACCCGGCCTTCGTCATCAGCGTGCCCTTGCCGCCGTCGACGGCCTGCTCGATCGCGGACTGGGTGTTGTTCCAGCCGCCCAGGTTCCACCAGTAGTAGTTGCCGGTGTCCTTGACGCCGAAGGCGACGAGGAAGCCCTCCTTGCCGGACTTCTTGGTGGCCTTCACATGCAGGTCGTAGTCCTTCCAGGCCGGGTCGCCCGCCGTGACCATGGTGTTCTCGGCGGCGGTGTCGGTCTGGACGTACTGCCCGTCCTGGATGCTCCAGCTGCCCCGGCCACTGGTGGTCCACTTCGAGGCGTCGCCGGAGAAGTCGTCGCTGAGCAGCGTCGAGCCGTCCGCCGAGGTGACCTTCACGTCGTCGTACGCGGCGCTGGTCGCCCATGTGGACAGGCCGACGGCGCCGGTGATCGGGCCGCTGACGTTCGGCGTGGTCGTGGCCTTCGACGGGACGACGTGGTCGCCGACGTTGGTCATGAACAGCTTCTGGACCTCGTAGTTGGCCGAGTTCCAGGAGGCGTGGTTGTTGAACCAGATCATGTCCGGCCGCCACTGCACGTAGTCCTCGTTGGCGAGCAGCGGGGCGTACGAGGCGAGCTTGACGATGTCCGCGTTGCGCTCCAGGCCGGTCATGTAGGCGGCTTCGGACAGGCCGTTCTTCCAGGCGTTGCCCTGGGAGGCGTACTCGCCGAGGAAGACCTTGGGGCCCTTGCGGTCGTAGGAGTCGTAGCGGTCGTTGTTCTGGAGGAACCAGGTCGGGCTGTTGTAGTAGTGCTCGTCGACCATGTCGACCTTGCCCTCGCGGTTGAGCTGCCAGGCGGTGTCGAAGGTCGTGCCGGCGTCGTCCGGGCCCGAGTTGGAGATGACGGTGATGTCCGGGTACTTCGCCTTGATGGCGGCCCGGAACTGCTCGAAGCGGGCGAAGAACTCCTTCGGGAGGTTCTCCTCGTTGCCGACCCCGACGTGGGTCAGGTGGAAGGGCTTGGGGTGGCCCATCTGCGCGCGGACCTTGCCCCACTTGGAGGTCGCCGGGCCGTTGGCGAACTCGATGAGGTCGAGGGTGTCCTGGATGTGCCGCTTGAGCAGGGCGTCGTCGTCGGTGGCCTTGTTCTGGCCGCAGCCGGTCACCAGGGCGGGGACGACGGGCAGCGGCATGGCGCCGATGTCCTCGGAGAAGCGGAAGTACTCGTAGTAGCCGAGGCCGTAGCTCTGGTTGTAGCCCCAGAAGTTGGCGTTGGTCGCGCGCTGCTCTACGGGGCCGATGGTGTCCTTCCACTGGTAGCTGCGCTTGCGCTGCCAGTTCGAGGCCTCGCTGTAGTCCTCCATGGAGCCGGTGTTGACCAGGCAGCCGCCGGGGAAGCGCACGAAGCCGGGCTTCAGGGCGGCGATCTTCTCGGCGAGGTCCTTGCGCAGGCCGTTCGGCTGGTTCTTGTAGGTGTCGCGCGGGAACAGCGATATCTCATCGAGCGCGGCGGCGTTCGTCGAGACCACGGCGAGGCGGCCGCGGTTGCTGGTGCGGCTCGCGGTGAAGGTGGCCTTGTACTTGGCCCAGCCGCCCTTGACGGCCACCTGCCGGGCGGTGGCCAGCGTGCCCGCCGCGTCCTTGAGGGAGACGGTCAGCGTGCTGCCGCTCTCCGCGCGGGCCCACACGGAGAAGTCGTACTTCTTGCCCTGCTCGACCCGGATGCCGGTGTTGTAGCCGGCGTTCGTCACGGAGGAACCGGCGCCCAGGGAGAGGTAGTTGCGGTTGCGCTCGTTGAGGCGGCCCGAGTCGTTCACGACCTCGGCCGTGCCGCCGGCCGTCCACGAGGTCAGGGGCGTGTAGGAGCCGTTGTCGGCGGTGGAGTACTCGAAGGAGCGGTTCTGCACGAGCTCGGCGTACAGACCGCCGTCGGCGGCCCGGTTGATGTCCTCGAAGAAGACGCCGTACATCGTGTCGTCGATCGCCGCGCCCTTGGCGGACGGGTCGACGGTGATCGCGTAGTCGGTGACGTCCTCGGCGTGCGCGGGGGCCGGTACGAGGGCTGCTGCCGTCAGGAGGGCGGTGGTCGTGAGACCGACTCTCCATCGGGTGCGGGCGGTGCGTGGCATGGATACTCCGCGGCTCTCTGGTAGAGGAGTGTTCGAAATATCAGACATTGATCAGCACTTCGAACGGCAAGATAGGGAGGGGGCGGATGCGCGTCAATGGGTCGCGCAGCAACGGCCGGGACGGAGAGCGGTACGGGATGGGCGAGTTCTGGCCAGTGCCGGACGTACTGGCGTATCTGACCGGGCGCTGGCGCGTGGCCCGGTCGGTGCGGGATCTCGCGAGCGGCGAGCAGGGGGAGTTCTCCGGCACGACCCTGTTCACCGAGGAGGAGAACGGCGGGCTGCTGCACCACGAGTCCGGCACGTTCGTCTGGCAGGGAGTCGCCCGGCCCGCGGAACGGACGCTGCGGTTCCTGCCGGTCCCCGGCGGCACGGCGGACGTGCGGTTCGCGGACGGGCGGCCGTTCCACGACCTGGACCTGACATCCGGGCGGCACGTCACCGACCACCCCTGTGCGGCGGACCTCTACCGGGGCGAGTTCACCGTCCGGGACGCGGACCACTGGCGGACGGTGTGGCACGTACGCGGCCCGGCCAAGGACCTCGTGCTGCGCACCGACTACGCACGGGACGTCTGAGCCGGCACCCCGTCGAAGCGCAGGTTCCAGCGCCCCGCCCGGCCCGTCACGGCGGTCGTCGACAGCGGGCGGACGTCGATGTTCCAGTACGTCGAGGGCGGTGCCTTCAGGGCGTACACCAGAGCGGCGCGGATCACGGACGGCTCGGCGACGGCCACGACCCGGCAGCCGTCCTCGACGGGCCGGGTGTCGAGCCAGCCGCCGACGCGGGTGATGAAGTCCACCAGCGACTCACCGCCGTGCGGTGTGGCGCGGGGGTCGGCGAGCCAGGCGTCCACCGCCTCCGGCTCCCGGGCCATCGCCTCGCCCAGGGTCAGCCCGCGCCACCGGCCCATGTCGCAGTCCCGCAGACCGAGTTGCACCAGCGGCGCGTAGCCGAGCCCCTCCCCCGTCGCACGGCTGCGCGGAGTCGGCGAGCAGTAGCGCAACTCGGCCGCGGCGAGCGGCAGCAGCTCGTGTGCGACGCGCTCCACCTCACCCCAGCCGGCCTGGTCCAGCGGCCGGTCGTCCTCGAAGCGCTCGGCGAGCAGCGGGGAGCTGCGCGCGGCGGCGACGAACGTGACCCGAAGTGGCATGCGGTGATGGTGAGCGCCGCAAGTGCGCAGGTCAAGAGGGTTACCCAGGAGTTACCCAGGGTGCACCGACCCTCACTGGCCGAAGAGGAGAGCCATCCAGTGCTCGGGCCGCTCCAGCGGGGCGAACCCGAGCTTCTCGTAGACGCCGTGCGCGTCGTGCGTGGCGAGCAGGACCCGGCGCACCCCGTACTGCCGCAGCTCGTCCCGTACGCCCGCCACGAGCGCGGTGCCGACACCCTTGCCGCGCACCGACGGGTCGACGTACACGTCACACAGCCACCCGAAGGTCGCCCGGTCCGTGATGACCCGGGCGTACGCCACCTGCTCCCCCGACACCGTGTCGTACACGCCGAAGTTGAGCGACCCCTCGATCGCCCGGTCCTGCTTCTCGCGAGGGCGGCCCAGCGCCCAGTACGCGTCGGTGGACAGCCAGTGGTGGACGCGCTCGGCGTCGACGCGGGCGGGGTCGGTGGAGATCTCGTAGCCCTCGGGCAGGCTCGGTATGTCGGTCATGACGGGATGCTGGCAGGTCGGCGGCCGGGCGTCGACCTGTTATCCCAGCACCTCGTCGCAGGCCGCGCGCAGCCGCCGTACGCCCTCCGCGATCTCCCCGGTCCCCGCGACCGCCGCGAAGCTCAGCCGGATGTGCGCGGCCGGCGGCTCGGCGCTGAAGTAGGGGCGGCCGGGTGTGATCGCGACGCCCGCGCGCAAGGCGGCCGCCACGAGGGCCGGCTCGTCCGTCCCGTCCGGCAGACGCGGCCACAGGTGGTAGCCGCCGGACGGCACATGCGGCAGGACCAGTTCCGGCAGGTGCTGAGCGAGCGCGGCGGTCATCGCGTCCCGGCGCGCCTTCAACTCGGCGGACACCGCTCGCAGATGGCGCGGCCAGGCGGGCGAGCCGACGAGTTCCAGTGCCGCCTCCTGAAGGGGCCGGGGCACGAAGAAGGTGTCGACGACCTGAATCGCGCGCAGCCGCTCCAGGACCGGACCGCGCGCGGCCAGGGCGCTCACCCGGAAGCTCGGCGAGGTCGCCTTGGTCAGCGAGCAGACGTGGACGACGACACCGTCGGGGTCGTCGGCGGCCAGCGGGCGCGGCAGCGGCCCCGCATCCTCGTGCACGAGCCGCCGCACGAAGTCGTCCTCGACGACGAACGCGCCCGCTGCCCGGGCGATGCGCAGCACCTCGCCGCGCCGCTCGGGGGCGAGCACGGCACCGGTGGGGTTCTGGAAGAGCGGCTGGCAGACGAAGGCCGGGGCACCGGTGGCCCGGAAGGCGTCGGCGAGCAGCGCCGGTTTCACGCCGTCCGCGTCCACCGGGACAGGCACCGGGCGCAGGCCCGCGGCACGGGCGATGGCGAGCATGCCGGGGTAGGTCGGGGATTCGACGAGGACGGGGGCGCCGGGCGGGGCGAGGGCGCGCAGGGCGGTGGTGAGCGCGGACTGTCCGCCCGCGGTGACCAGCACCTCGGCGGCCGTGAAGGATCCGCCGATGCCGCGCGCGAACCACTCGCGCAGCTCCGGCAGCCCCTCCACGGGTGGGCGTCCCCAGGCGCCGGGGCGGCGTCCGGCTCGCGACAGGGCGGCGGCCATCGCGCGCTCCGGCTGCAACGAAGGGTGCAGATAGCCGCCGTTGAACTCGATCACGCCGGGCGGCGGGGCGGCCAGCGTGACGAGGACCCCGGAGGCGTCCACCGAGCGCGGCACGAGGTCGGCGGCACCGTCCGCGCTGAGCGCGACCTCCTGCCAGGAGGTGTCCCCGGCGGGGGCCGGTGCCGTCCGGGCCTGCGCGCGGAACGCGCCCGCGCCGGGCCGGGTGACGACCAGTCCCTCGGCGGCGAGCTGCGCCAGCGCCCGGGACACGGTCACGGGGCTCACCCGGAACCGCTCGACCAGGGCCCGGCTCGACGGCAGCTTTCCATCCGGCGAGTAGCGGTCGAGCTCCCGCCGTAGCTGTTCCGCCAGTTCACCGACGCTGCTACGCTCTTGCATGAGAGTACAGAGTAGCGCTACCACCGCTTCCCGGATAGCGGTCACCGAGGAACGGGAGCAGCGGCCCGGCCTCGGCACCCTCCAGGCCACCCTGGGCGTCATCGCCTTCTCCCTCACCTTCCCCGCCACTGCCTGGGGTCTGGAGGGCTTCGGCCCCTGGTCGCTGGTCGCCGTCCGCAGCGTCCTGGCAGCGGTGATCGCGGGCGGTGCTCTGCTCGTCCTGCGTGTCCCGCTGCCCGCCCGCCGCCACTGGTCCGGCCTCGCGGTCGTCGCGGCCGGTGTCGTGCTCGGTTTCCCGCTGCTGACCACGCTCGCGCTGGAGACCTCGACCACCGCGCACGCCGCCGTCGTGGTCGGACTGCTCCCCCTGACCACGGCTCTCTTCTCCGCCCTGCGTGTCGGCACCCGCCCCTCGCGCACCTTCTGGGCGGCGGCCCTCGCCGGTGCGGCGGCGGTGCTGGCCTTCACCGTGCAGCAGAGCGGCGGTGCCCTGAGCAGGGCCGACGTGTATCTCTTCGCGGCGCTGCTGGTGTGCGCGGCCGGCTACACCGAGGGCGGCCGGCTCGCCCGGGTCATGCCGGGCTGGCACGTCATCGGCTGGGCGCTGGTGCTGTGCCTGCCGCTGACCGTGCCCGTCGCCGCGTTCGCCCTGGCGCAGGAGCCCGTACACCTGACCGCGCACAGCGTCGCCGGGCTGCTGTGGGTCGCGGCGGGCTCGCAGTTCCTCGGGCTGGTCGTCTGGTACCGGGGCATGGCGGCCGTCGGCATCCCGAAGGCCAGCCAGTTGCAGCTCGCCCAGCCCCTGCTCACACTGGTGTGGTCGGTGCTGCTGCTGGGCGAGCACCTGCCGGTGGCCGCCCCGCTGACAGCCGTGGCGGTGCTGGTCTGCATCGCCGTCACACAACGGGCGCGCGGCTGAGCGGGGCCCGCACGGCCCCTGCCGAGTCGCGCCCCCGGCCGTAGACTCAAAAGCCACGGACCGCTGCTCCACACCTCGTGAGGAGGCCCCAGATGCGCGCAACCGTGGGCGACCAGCTTGTCCAGCACGGCAGGGTGGTCGGTCAGCACGACAAAGTCGGCGAGATCGTCGAAGTGCTGGGCCAGGAGGGCAACCCCCCGTACCGCGTCCGGTTCGAGGACGGGCACGAGGGCGTGTGCTCGCCGGGACCCGACACCGAGATCCGGCACCGGGAGACCACCACCGGGCCGTGATTCAGCGCGGCGGCGTCGCCGGCTGCCCGTAGTGGTCGGCGACCACTCTCGCCATCGCCCCGATCCGATCGGCCGCCACGTCCTTGGCGGCGAAGAAGACGTGCCCGCGCACCTGCGCGTGCTCCCTGGCCAGCGTCAGGTGCCGGGACAGCTCGGCCGGGTCCTGCCAGGCCGCGGGCTGCGCCGGGTCACCGGCCTTGTACAGCGCCTCCCCCGCATACAGCTGCGTCGAGCTGCCGCGCGCGACCTCCGCCCACCAGGGCAGCAGTTTCGCGTAGTCGGCGGCGGCGAAGCCGATGTTCCAGTACAGCTGCGGGACGATGTAGTCGATCCAGCTCTCGCGCACCCACTTGCGGGTGTCCGCGTGCAGGTCGTCGTAGGTCTGCACGCCCGCCCGGCTGTCCGAGCCGGACGGGTCGGTGGCGGCGTTGCGCCACACGCCGAAGGGGCTGACGCCGAAGGGGGTGCCGGGCCGGACCTGCCTGACGCGCTCCGCCGTCTCGCGCACCAGCTTGTCGATGTTGTCCCGCCGCCACGCCGCCCGGTCCGGGAAGCCGCCGCCGTACTCCTCGTAGGCCTCGTCGTCGTCGAAGCTCTGGCCCGCCACCGGGTACGGGTAGAAGTAGTCGTCGAAGTGGACGCCGTCCACGGGGTACTTCTCCACCGCGTCGAGCATCGCGTCCTGCACGAAGCCCCGCACCTCGGGCAGCCCGGGGTTGTAGAAGAGCTTCCCGCCGTAGGTCACCACCCAGTCCGGGTTCCTGCGGGCGGGATGGCCGGGGGCGAGCCGGGTCGGGTCGGCGTGGGCGGCGACCCGGTACGGGTTGAACCAGGCGTGCAGCTTCAGGCCGCGGGCGTGGGCCTCCTCCACGGCCGTGCCCAGCGGATCCCAGCCGGGGTCCTTGCCCTGGGTGCCGGTGAGGTACTGCGCCCACGGCTCGAACGGCGAGGGCCACAGGGCGTCCGCCGTGGGCCGGACCTGGAAGATCACCGTGTTGAGCCGGTTGCGGACCGCCCTGTCGAGGTGGGTGATCAGCTCGGCCCGCTGCTGCGTGGCGGTCAGGCCCGGCTTCGACGGCCAGTCGCGGTTGGCCACCGTGGCCAGCCACACGCCCCGCATCTCGGCGGCCGCCCTGTCGTCGCCCCGGCCGTCACCCCCGCCGGCCGGCTTGGGCGCGGCCGACGCCGGAGGCGTCATCGTGAAAGCCGACAGCGCCGCCACCGCGAACGCCCTGCGTGACACTCGTCCCATCCGCATGCCCCAAAAAGCCGCGGATCCGCCCGGTCGCGGATCGCTCCGCGCCCAGCATGCCCGAAGCGGACGCGACCCCAGCGATCGATCATCGATACTTGGGAGTAACGTGCACGAACGGAGCAGGCACCGGGACCCGGAGCACCTGCCCGGAAGTGGATCAGCAGCGAAAGGGACGATGTGACGGACACCCCAGCGGGAGACATTGCACGCGTCGGAGTCGTGGGCTGCGGTCAGATGGGCGCGGGGATCGCCGAGGTGTGCGCCCGGTCCGGTCTGGACGTCATGGTCGCCGAGACCACCGGCGAGGCCCTGGAGATCGGCCGGACCCGGCTGTTCAACTCCCTGGCCAAGGCAGCCGAGCGCGGCAAGATCACCGAGGAGGAGCTGGAGGCCACGCAGGCCCGTCTGAGCTTCACCACGGACCTCGGCGAGTTCGCCGACCGCGACCTGGTGATCGAGGCCGTCGTCGAGAACGAGCAGGTCAAGACCGAGATCTTCCAGGTGCTCGACCAGGTCGTGACCCGGCCCGACGCCATCCTGGCCTCCAACACCTCCTCCATCCCGCTGGTGAAGCTGGCGGTGGCGACCTCGCGGCCCGACCAGGTCATCGGCATCCACTTCTTCAACCCGGCCCCGGTGCAGAAGCTCGTCGAGCTGATCCCGGCCCTCACCACGTCCGAGGGCACGCTGAGCCGGGCGCAGTTGTTCACCGAGAAGATGCTGGGCAAGCACGCGATCCGCGCCCAGGACCGCTCCGGCTTCGTGGTGAACGCGCTGCTGATCCCGTACCTGCTCTCCGCCATCCGGATGTTCGAGACGGGCATCGCCAGCCGCGAGGACATCGACAACGGCATGGAGATGGGCTGCGCCCACCCGATGGGCCCGCTGAAGCTCTCCGACCTCATCGGCCTCGACACGGTCGCCTCGGTGGCCCAGTCGATGTACGAGGAGTACAAGGAGCCCCTGTACGCCGCTCCCCCGCTCCTGCAGCGCATGGTCGACGCGGGCCGGTTGGGCCGCAAGACGGGGTCGGGCTTCTACACGTACGACTGACCCGTACACGCCCCCCGAGGCTGATTACTGACGGTCAGAATTCGGCCAACCCACGGGCCCGGCACCGGAATTGGTGCCGGGTCCGCTGCATTCACACACCGTGTGCGCCCCGGGCTCGCATATGCCCGTCGCACACTCTCCCCAGGCGTCCACCAGGCGAGTTGACTCCCAGTGCGCATGCAAGGGATGTGCAACGACTACGGAAAGGAGCGGACTCGTGACCGTCGATCCCGAGCATCCGGTCGTCCATGGAGAACTCGCAGAGTTACGACGCCGCCTCGACGTGGCGTACGCCCGTGTCGAGGGCGGGCTGGCTCTGCTCAGCCACCGCACCGAGGAGACCGCCAAGGAACTCGACGAGCTGAACACCCGGATCAACTCACTGGAACACGCGCGCTGGCCGCTGCCCGCGGTCGCCGCCCTCACCGCCGTGGGTGCCCTCGTCGTGGCGATCTGGCAGGCACTGGGACGCTAGCTCAGGGCAAGGTGTCCTGTCCGAGCCTGAGATGGTGCAGCAGCAGTAACGCGGCCGCCATGTTGGCGGCCGGGACCTCCCCGCGGGCGACCATGTCGGGTACGAGCTTGAGGGGGACCCATTCCCGGCGGTCCGACTCGAAGTCGTCCACGGGGTGCCCGACGTACTCGCCCTCGTCGGCCCAGTACACGTGGTGCCGGGCGTCGGTGAGCCCGTTGGACGGCTCCACGCTCATGAGGTGGTGCAGGGGTCCCGGCCGCCAGCCGGTCTCCTCCTCCAGTTCCCTGGCGGCCGCGCGGGCGATGTCCTCGCCGTCCTCGACGACGCCCGCCGCGAGTTCCCACCCCCAGCTGTCGGTGATGAAGCGGTGCCGCCAGAGCAGCAGGACCTCGTTGGCCGCGTTCACGACCGTGGCCACGGCAACGGGCCGCAGCCGTATGAGGAAGTGGTCGAGGTGCCGGCCGTCCGGCAGTTCGACATCCGCGAGATTGACGCTGAACCAGCGGTTTGAGTACACATTTTGTTCGTTGCGTTTCGTCCACTGCACGGTTCTGCCACCTTCCGTCGAGTAAGTGGCAATATCGCAGCAGGGATGGAGTGACAGCAGGCGCACAGGAAGTCGCTCGGGATGACGCGGTCGCCCGCCGCCCGGGTCTACAACGGTACGCGCAGCGCCCCGTCGATGAGTTCCGCGGCCTCGGCCGTGCCCGAGCAGCCGCTGCGCACCAGGTGCTCCCGCACCGCGCGCAACCGGTCGCGCAGCCGCTGGGACTCCATGCCGCGGGCCTGCTCGGCCATCTGCACGGCGATGGCCACGGCCTTGTCCGCGTTGCCCTGCCGCAGCTCGATCGTGCTGAGCATGGCCAGCCGGTGCACCCGGCCGCGGTCGTGCGCCGGGTTGTCGACCGCGGCCGCGGCGTGCTCCCCGGCGGCCGCGATCTCCCCGAGGCTCAGCAGCGCCTCCGCCACCTGGACGTTGACCAGCCCCGGCTGGACATACCCCGTCTCGTCGGGCTCGTAGCCGCGCCGGATGCGGGCCGCGGCCTGCTCGGCCCGCCGGATGCAGGACAGGGCGCTCGTGCCGTCCCCGAGATGCGCGTACGCCTTGGCCTGCATCGCGTACAGGTCGGAGGCGAGCGCCGGGGTGATGTGCTTGCCTGCGGCCCGCAGCGCGGCCTCCGCGAAGGCCACGGCCTGCCGGTACTCCCGCATGAACAGCGACTGGTTGACCAGCAGTGCGATGACGTAGGCGCCGAGCCCGCGGTCCCCGCTGGCCTTGGCCAGCCGCAGGGCCTGATGGAAGTAGCGCTGCGCGAGGCCGTGCGCGTCGGAGTCGTAGGCGCAGATCCCGGCGACGGCCACCAGTCCGCCCGTGGCGCGGTGGAGGTGACGGCCCGTCTCGTCGGTGTAGCTGCCGCGCAGCAGCGGCGCGGCCTCGGAGTTGAGGAAGCCGACGATGCGGGCCCGCGTCGCGATGCCCCCGGCCTTGCGGTACAGCTGCTCGTAGTGGGTGCGGGCGGCCCGCAGCATGTCGAGGTCGCCCGGGGTGACCCGGTGTCTGCCGCCGCGCGAGACGTCCACGTCCTCGGGCGGGTTCTCCCACTCCCACACGGGCATGACGGCGGGCGTACCGGTGAGCGCGGGCGCGCCCAGGATGTGCGGGCGCTGCTGCTGGTCGGAGCGCCACAGGGCGGTGGCCCGCTCGACGAAGCCGGACAGCGAGCCGGTGTGCGGCGCGGACGGCTCCCCGGGTACGCCCAGGCCGATGTCGTCCAGGGTCACCTGCCGCTGCAACCGGGCGGCGAGCACCTCGCAGATCAGGTCGGGCACCTGGCCCCGGGGACGCTGCCCCTTCAACCACCGGGCGACGGCGGTGTGTTCGTACCGCAGGGACAGACCACGCGCCCGTCCCGCCTGGTTGACGTGTGCGGCCAGCCCCGCGTGCGAGATCCCGGCCTCGTCCAGGATCGCGTCGAGCAGAGTGTTGGGCTGCATGTGGGCCCCCCGGGTGGCTCGGTGCCGCCAGATTAGTGGCTCCGCCTTCACACGGGGTGTGAACGGAGTGCTCGAATCCGGGCTGTGTGCGCACTGTCGCGGAGAGTCGTCAGCCGGTTGACTGAAATGCCTCGCAAGAGGCCGGCCGGGCCGCCGGCTCCCCCTCGTACAGTGCGGCGGCCCGCTTCCGCCGTCCGCCCGGCTGCCTGCCCGACACTCCGTGGCGGGGCGGACGGCTCCGCCGGCCACGCCGGGTGGTTCATCGCCGTTGGGTGAGGGGTGCGTCGTCGACCGCGGGTGCGTCGTGGCCGGTCGCGCGGTCCCCCGCGCCCCTGAGGGACGTGCACCCGCTCTTCGTGAGGATCATCAGGGCGATGTCGTCCGCAGGTCCACCCCGGGTGTGATCCCGGAGGGCCGTGGAAATCCTGCCCAGGATCGTCTGCGAGGAGAACGGCGCGTCCCGCACCGCCCTCGTCAGGGCCTGCGGCAACGGAAAGAACCGGCCACGGGCATCCCTCGCGTCCTGGGCACCGTCCGTGAAGAGGAACAGGGCGTCACCGTGGTCCAGGTACCCCAGCCCCACGGTGGGCAGGTCGGCCGGGAGCGGGAACAGGCCCAGGGGCGGGTACGGGTCGGCCGGGGCGAGCTGGGCGACGTCCGTGCCGCTGAGCCGGTAGGGCCACGGGTGCCCGCAGTTCAGGGCGGTCGTCTCCCCGTCGGCGCGGATCTCCACGAGCAGCAGGGTCACGAACTCCTCGGCGGCGCCCGCCGGTTGTTCCTGGCGCAGATGCCGGGCCAGGGCGCGTTCCAGCCGGTGGAGCACACCGCCGAGATCCTTCTCGTCGTGCGCGGCCTCACGGAAACAGCCGAGCACGGCGGCGACGGTCCCGAACGTCCCGATGCCGTGCCCTCGGACGTCACCCATCACGGCCCGTACGCCGTACTCGGTGGCGACGACCTCGTACAGGTCGCCGCCGATGGCCGCCCCGCGCTCCGAGGGCAACTGGGCGGCGGCGACGTCCAGTCCGTCGACACACGGGGGCAGCGGCCTCAGCAGCGCGCTCTGTGCGGCACCCGCGACGCGGCGCACCTGTCGCAGCTCGCGCATCAGCGTCTGCCGGACATGGAGGATCAGCCCGGTGCCGACCGCGAAGAACACGGCACTGGTGACGATCCGCGCTTCGAGGCCGGTCTCCTGGGCGAGCGGACAGGCCAGCTTGTACGTGACGGCCGCGGCGCCCCACACCGTCGGCAGACCGAGACTTCGCACCCGACCCCTGATGCGGATCATGCCGATGGCCCCCCCAATAGGCCCCTGACACACAGAATCGGACCGGCCCCAATATGGCCGGTCCGATTCTGTCGACAGCACACCCGGAAGGGCAGGCTTACCTACCTTTACCACTCAAACGAGTGAGGTGATCCGCCTCAAGGGGCGAGGGGAGCACTAACTCCGCAACTCGGCGCCCACGCGCTCACCGGCAAGGGCCACCGCCGCGTCCCGAGCCGCGGAGGCCTCATCCACGGTCAGCGTCCGATCAGCCGCGCGGAACCGCAACGCGTACGCCAGGGACTTGCGCCCCTGCCCCAACTGCTCGGCGTTCTCGTACACGTCGAACAGCCGAATCGACTCCAGCAGCTCCCCGGCCCCCTCGCGCAGGGCCTCCTCGACCTCCGCCGCCGGAACGACCGCGTCGACGACCAGGGCGACGTCCTGCGTGGCGACGGGGAACGTGGAGATCCGCGGCGCCCGCGCCGTGGCGTCACCCGCCGACTCCACCGCGTCCAGGTCGATCTCCATCGCGCAGGTGCGCTCCGGCAGCCCCAGGGCCTTCACCACACGCGGGTGCAACTCCCCCGCGTGGCCCACGACGCGCTCGGCGCCGTCCACGGTGAGCGCGAGCTCGGCACACCGCCCGGGGTGCCACGGCCCGTACTGCCCCTTGCGGATGATGAGCTCGGCGCCGGCCTCACGGGCGACGGAACGCGCCGCCTCCACCGCGTCGGCCCAGTCGGCCGGGCGGCCCTTGCCCCACCAGCCGGCCTGCTCCCGCGCACCGGCGAGGACGACGGCGGCGTGCCGCGGCTGCTCGGGCAGCGCCGCGTTCAGCTCGGCGAGTTCCTCGTCGGTCGGGCGGCGGTCGACGGGCAGCACGGCGGCGATCCGCTGCTCCTCGCGCGGCCGGAAGACCAGGCCGGTCTCGAACAGCGCGAGGTCGTGCGAGCCCCGGCCGTCGTTGCGCCGCAGCGCGGTGAGCAGGCCCGGCAGCAGCGTCGTGCGCAGCGCGGGCTCCTCGTCGCTCAGCGGGTTGCTGAGCTTCACGACGCGGCGGGCCGGGTCGTCCGCTTCGAGGCCCAGCTGGTCGAAGACCTGCTCACCGATGAACGGGTAGTTCAGCGCCTCGACATACCCGGCACCGGCCAGGGCGCGGCCGACGCGGCGGTGCAGCCGCTGCCGGTCGGTCAGGCCGAGGCCGGCCGGCGGCTTGGGCAGCGTGGAGGGCAGGTTCTCGTAGCCCTCGAGGCGGATGACCTCTTCGGCCAGGTCGTTCGGGTCGGTGAGGTCGGGGCGCCAGGACGGAGCGGTGACGATCAGCTCGTCCTGCCCGGACACGTCGCAGCCGATCTCCTGGAGCCGCCGTACGACGGTCTCCCGGCCGTAGGCGACGCCCGCGACCTTGTCCGGGTGGTCGGCCGGGATGGTGATGGTGCGGGGCGCGGTCGGGGCGAGAACCTCGGTGACGCCGGCCTCTGCGGTGCCGCCCGCGAGCAGGACCAGCAAGTCCACCGTGCGCTGCGCGGCGGCAGCGGCGGCCTGCGGGTCGACGCCGCGCTCGAAGCGCCGGGACGCCTCGGAGGACAGCTTGTGGCGCCGGGCCGTGCGCGCGATCGACACCGCGTCGAAGTGGGCGGCCTCGATGACGATGTCCGCCGTGGCGTTCTCGGTGTCGTCGTGGTCGGCGATCTCCGTATTGGCGCCGCCCATGACACCGGCGAGGCCGATGGGGCCGCGGTCGTCGGTGATCACCAGGTCCTCGGCGTCCAGCGTGCGCTCGACACCGTCGAGGGTGGTGAGCTTCTCGCCCGGCTCGGCCCGGCGCACGCCGATCGTGCCCTGGACCAGGCCGCGGTCGTAGGCGTGCAGCGGCTGGCCGAGCTCCATCATCACGTAGTTGGTGACGTCGACGGCGAGCGAGATCGGGCGCATGCCGACCTTCTGCAGCCGGCGCTGGAGCCAGATCGGCGAGCGGGCCTCGGCGCTCAGGCCGGTCACCGTGCGGGCCGTGAAACGGTCGCAGCCGGTGGGGTCGGAGATCCGCACCGGGTAGCCGTACGCGTTCGGGGCGGGCACGTCGAGCAGGGCCGGGTCGCGCAGCGGCAGGCCGTAGGCGATGGCGGTCTCGCGGGCGACGCCGCGGATGGACAGGCAGTAGCCGCGGTCGGGCGTGACGGCGATGTCGAGGACCTCGTCGACCAGCTCCAGCAGCTCGATCGCGTCCTTGCCGACCTCGGTCTCCGCTGGCAGCACGATGATGCCCTTGGTGCCGTCGTCGCCCATGTTCAGCTCGTCGCTGGAGCAGATCATGCCGCGGGACATCTTGCCGTAGGTCTTGCGCTCGGCGATCTGGAAGTCACCGGGCAGGACGGCACCCGGCAGCGCCACGACGACCTTGTCGCCGACGGCGAAGTTGCGGGCGCCGCAGACGATCTCCTGGGGCTCGCCGGTGCCGTTGGCCTGGCCGACGTCGACGGTGCAGAAGCGGATCGGCTTCTTGAACTCCGTCAGCTCCTCGATGGTCGCCACCTGGCCGACGACGAGCGGGCCCTTGAGGTCGGCGCCGAGGTGCTCGACGGTCTCCACCTCGAGCCCTGCCGAGACGAGCTTCTCCTGGACGTCGCGGCCGGATTCCGTCGCCGGCAGGTCGACGTACTCCCGCAGCCAAGAAAGCGGGACCCGCATCAGATCTCCATCCCGAACGGCCGGGTGAACCGGACGTCACCCTCGACCATGTCTCGCATGTCCTCGACGTTGTGGCGGAACATCAGCATCCGCTCGATGCCGAACCCGAAGGCGAAGCCGCTGTACTTCTCGGGGTCGACGCCGCAGGCGGTGAGCACCCGCGGGTTGACCATGCCGCAGCCGCCGAGCTCGATCCAGCCCTCGGAGGAGCAGGTGCGGCAGGGCCGGTCGGGGTTGCCGATGGACTCGCCCTTGCAGACGTAGCAGAGCATGTCCATCTCGGCGCTCGGCTCGGTGAAGGGGAAGTAGTTCGGCCGCAGCCGGGTCTTCATGTCCTCACCGAACAGGGACTGCACCATGTGGTCCAGGGTGCCCTTGAGGTCCGCCATGGTCAGGCCCTCGTCGATGGCGAGCAGCTCGATCTGGTGGAAGACGGGCGTGTGCGTGGCGTCCAGCTCGTCGGTGCGGAACACGCGGCCGGGGCAGACGATGTAGACCGGCAGCTCACGGTCGAGCAGGGCGCGGGCCTGCACCGGGGAGGTGTGGGTGCGCAGCACGACGCCGGACCCGGACTCCTCGGTGCCCTTCGGGCCCTGCACGAAGAACGTGTCCTGCATCTGCCGGGCCGGGTGATCGGGCAGGAAGTTCAGGGCGTCGAAGTTGAACCACTCCGCCTCGGCCTCCGGCCCTTCGGCGACCTCGTAGCCCATGGCCACGAAGACGTCCGCGACCCGCTCCATCATCGTGGTGAGCGGGTGCCGGGCGCCGGCCGGTACGCGGTCGTAGGGCAGGGTGACGTCCACCGCCTCCTCGACCAGCACACGGGCGTCCCGCTCGGCCTCCAGCTCCGCCTGGCGGGCGGCGAGGCCCTTGTTCACGGCGCCGCGGGCCTGCCCGACGCGCTTGCCGGCGTCGGCCTTGGCGTGCGGGGGCAGGGCGCCGATCTCGCGGTTGGCGAGGGCCAGCGGGGAGGCGGGGCCGGTGTGGGCGACCTTGGCCTCGTGGAGCGCGTCGAGGGAGTCCGCGGCGGCGAAGGCGGCGAGCGCCTCGTCCCGCATGCGCTCGATCTCTTCCGGTTTCAACGCCTCGACCTCTACAGGGTCGTACGACTTATTCGGTGCCGACATCTCTTCCCGTGCTTCCGATTGGCTGGCTGGAGGTCCCCGTCACCGACTCCGACGGCCGTCTGCGGGACACAAAGGTGCCAAGGGCCGAGTCTAACGGGGTGGAGGTGTACGAATGCGCCCGCGGGCTGCTCAGGCGAGATAGGCCGGAGCGCTCACGGGCAACGTAAATCGGAACTCGGCGCCGGCGCCGGGCGCGCGGCCGACCGTGATGGTGCCGCCGTGGGCTTCGACGATGCCCTTGACGATGTAGAGCCCGAGGCCCGTGCCGCCGCGCTTGCTGCCCCGCCAGAAGCGGGTGAAGACGCGGTTCATGGACTCCTCCGGGATGCCGGGCCCCTCGTCGCTCACCGTGACCGACGTGCCGATGTCCTCGCCCTCGCGGGGGGACGCCGTGGCCGTGACGTCGATCGTGACAGTTCCCTCGCCGTGCCGCACGGCATTTTCCAGGAGGTTGCTGAGCACCTGGTCGATCTTGTCGGGGTCGGCCCACAGGTCGGGCAGTGGCTGCTGGACGCGCAGCAGGAACCGGTCGGCGGGCTGCCCGGCGGCGACGTAGGCCTGGATGTGCCGGCCGACGGCGGCGCCGATGTCGACGGGCTGGCGCCGCACCTCCAGGCGGCCGGAGTCGATCCGCGAGATGTCGAGCAGCTCGGCGATGAGCCGGGTGACCCGGTCGGCGTCGGCGTCGACGGTCTCCAGCATCAGCCGCTTCTGGTCGTCGGTGAAGCGTTCCCACTTGGCCAGCAGCGTGGCGGTGAAGCCCTTGACGGAGGTCAGCGGGGAGCGCAGCTCGTGGGCGACGGTGGCGATCAGCTCGGCGTGGCTGCGTTCGGTGCGGCGGCGGGCCTCGGTGTCGCGCAGGGTGACGACCAGGCGGCGGAGGGGGCCGGTGGGGCGGGTGCGGACGTAGCGCGCGGAGACCAGCACCTCACGGCCGCCGGGGAGGAGGAGGTTACGCTCGGGCTGTCCGACCCGGATCGCGAGACCGCCGTACGGGTCGGTCAGCTGCCACCAGCGCCGCCCCTCCAGATCCTCTAATGGCAGGGCTTTCTCCAGGGGCTGTCCGAGGGCGTCCCGGGCGCGGACGGCGGTGATGCGCTCGGCGGCGGCGTTGAAGCAGACGATCCGGCCCTGCTCGTCGGCGATGACGAGTCCGTCGGGCAGCATGTCGGGGTCGATGCCGATGTCGGCGAGATCACCGGGTGGCCGGGACGCGGCGGGCGGGCTCCCGGCGTCCTGGGCCCCTGGTGCGCTGCTCGTGCCGACGCTCATCCCCGTACCCCACCTCCAAGGCTCCACAGAGGGGTCCCTGAGCTGGTCACCCTACTAGTTCCCGGTGACGGAGCGGCACCCTCCGGCGGCGCGCTGTGCACGCGCCGACGCGTAGAGACATACGGCGGCGGCGGTGGCGAGGTTCAGGCTCTCGGCCTTCCCGTGGATCGGGACGCGGACGACGGCGTCCGTGAGGGCGCGGGTCTCCTCCGGCAGGCCCCAGGCCTCGTTGCCGAAGACCCAGGCGGTGGGCCCGCCCATGGTGCCCTTGTCGAGCTCGTCGTCGAGGTCGCGGTCGCCGGCCCCGTCGGCGGCGAGGACCCGGACACCGGCCGCCCGCAGCCCTTCGACGGCCTGCTCCACGGGGACGCCGACGGCGACGGGCAGGTGGAACAGGGAGCCGACGGAGGCGCGGACGGCCTTGGGGTTGTACACGTCGACGGAGGCGTCGGTCAGGACGACGGCCTCGGCACCGGCGGCGTCGGCGCAGCGCAGCACGGTCCCGGCGTTGCCGGGGTCACGGACGTTGGCGAGGAGGGCGACGAGCCGGGGGCGCGCCGCGAGGACCTCTTCGAAGGGCGTGTCCAGGAACCGGCAGACGCCGACGAGGCCCTGCGGGGTGACGGTGGTGGAGATGTCGGCGATGACCTGCTCGGCGGCGAGGTGCACCCGGGCGCCGGCGTCCCGGGCCTCCCCCACGATGTCGGCGTACCGCTCGGCGGCCTCCAGCGTGGCGAACAGCTCCACGAGCGTGGCCGCCTCCCCGGTCCGGTGCCCGGCCGACTCACGCACCGCCTGCGGCCCCTCCGCGAGGAACAGACGCTCCTTCCCCCGGAAGTTCCGCTTCGCCAGCCGCCGCGCGGCCAGGACGCGGGGGGAACGGGGGGAGATGAGCTCGGGGGTGGCGGGGGGCATCGCGTTCGCTTTCTCAGTAGCTGGCTGCACAGCAGGACCCGCAGGCCAGTGGCCTGCGGGTCCTTGAGTCACATCGGCTCGGAGCCGGCGTCAGGCCGCCTTGGGGGCGTTGACGTCGCTCGGCAGCGCCTTCTGGGCGACCTCGACGAGCGCGGCGAACGCACCGGCGTCGTTGACGGCCAGCTCGGCCAGGATCTTGCGGTCGACCTCGATGTTCGCGGCCTTCAGACCCTGGATGAAGCGGTTGTAGGTCATGCCGTTGGCGCGGGCAGCGGCGTTGATGCGCTGGATCCACAGCTGACGGAAGTCACCCTTGCGCTTCTTGCGGTCGTTGTAGTTGTAGACCAGCGAGTGGGTGACCTGCTCCTTGGCCTTGCGGTACAGGCGCGAACGCTGACCGCGGTAGCCGGAGGCCTGCTCGAGGATCGCCCGGCGCTTCTTGTGGGCGTTCACTGCCCGCTTGACGCGTGCCACTTTTTAACTCCTTGTAGCGGGGCCGCGGTGGTCCGCACACGGCCCGAAATCGATTGGGTCCCGGTCCTGACGTACGGCGCTCAGGCGCCGGAGCGTCACTTGCCGAGAAGCTTCTTGATCTTCTTGGCGTCGCCCGGGGCCATCTCGGCGTTGCCGGTGAGGCGACGCGTCACACGGGACGACTTGTGCTCGAGCAGGTGGCGCTTGCCGGCACGCTCGCGGAGCACCTTGCCGGAGCCGGTGATCTTGAAGCGCTTGCTGGACCCGCTGTGCGACTTGTTCTTCGGCATAGCGCCGTACTCTCCTCGTCGGTGGCGCTCCGGTGCCCGGTCGTGAAACCGGGCACGGTGGAGCGTCGTCTTGTTTCGGTTGCTTCCTGGGGACTCGCGCCCCCCGGGATCACGCGTCGGCGGAAGCCTCGGCCGGAGCCTCGGCGGAGTCCTCGGCGAGCTCGGCCTCGGCGGCGTTCTGCGACTTGCCGGGGTTGGCCTTCGCCTCGGCCTTGCGGGCCTCCTGCGCCTGGCGAGCCTCGGCCATCGCCTCGGTCTTCTTCTTGTGCGGACCGAGAACCATGATCATGTTTCGGCCGTCCTGCTTCGGGTTCGACTCGACGAAACCGAGGTCTGCGACGTCCTCCGCGAGCCGCTGGAGCAGTCGGTAGCCCAGCTCGGGCCGGGACTGCTCGCGACCACGGAACATGATCGTGATCTTGACCTTGTCGCCCTGCTTGAGGAACCGAACGACGTGACCCTTCTTGGTGTCATAGTCGTGCGGGTCGATCTTCGGCCGGAGCTTCATCTCCTTGATGACCGTGTGCGCCTGGTTCTTGCGCGCCTCACGGGCCTTCATGGCCGACTCGTACTTGAACTTCCCGTAGTCCATGAGCTTGCACACGGGCGGACGGGCGTTCGCCGCGACCTCGACCAGGTCCAGGTCGTACTCCTGCGCAAGCTCCAGTGCCTTGGCCAGGGGGACGATGCCCACCTGCTCGCCACTGGGACCGACAAGTCGCACCTCGGGAACGCGAATCCGGTCGTTGATGCGGGGCTCGGCGCTGATGGATCCTCCTCGGTAGCACCACGCGACGGTCTGGCGGACGGCCGCGTAACGTCTCTATTCGATAGACCTAACCGCGCCGAAGCACAAAAAATGCCCCGGACGATTCCCAGGCGGGGCTCCTCGAACTACCGGAGCACCGTCGCGGGGAACCGCGGGGCGCGCTTTCGGACGGATCACCGCCGCTGGGACGGGACCGTCTGACCGGTGACCCGCCGCCCTGGGGGCGGTCAGGTGGGAGTTCGAAAGCCTCCACTTGTGGGTCGGGCTCGCGGGCCGCTAGGCATACGGGTCCGACCGGTCGTTACACGAGATTACCAGCATCGGCCAGGAACGGCTAATTGCGGCCACCCGGGGCCCGGTACGGCACACGCCCGGCCTGCGCCTATCGTGTGGGGCATGAGTGAGACCCCTCCTGAGTCCCCCGACTTCGACGCCATGGCCCGCGACATCGCCGAGGTCCCGGCGGTCGAGGTGATCGTGACGGTCGCCGTCAACCTGATGAGCGCCGCCGCGGTGAAGCTCGGTCTGACCGAGGAGGGCGACACCCACAAGGACCTGGACGAGGCCCGCAAGCTGGTGCACGCCCTGGCCGGCCTGCTGGACGCGTCCGCCACCGAGATCAGCTCGTTCCACGCATCGCCCCTGCGCGACGGCCTGAAGTCGCTCCAGCTGGCGTTCCGCGAGGCGTCGCTCGTCCCGGACGAGCCGGGCAAGGGCCCGGGCGAGAAGTACACGGGCCCGGTCTACGGCTAGCCGGTACGCAGGTCCCTCAGCGTTCGTACAAGGGCTCGCCCGGTGGCGTCGCCCCGGCCGGCAGCAGTGCCAGGTCGAGGCCGCGCACCAGGCGGGCCCTCAGTGTCTCGTCGGCTGCGAGCCGCCGGGCGACCGCCTGGGCGGTTTCGGCGGGGTCCGCGGCCGGGTCGAGGACCAGGGCGAGCGTGCCGTCGGCCTGGCCCGGCCCAAGGTGGGCGCGCAGCACGGCGGGCTCGGCGGCCACGGCGTCGCGTACGGCCCCGACGACGGCCGGGTCGGCGAGCGGGTCGGTGGTCGAACGGCCCTCCGCGAGGGCCAGCAGGGCGGGGCCGGTCAGTTCGAAGGGCACGGGCCCGGCCAGGTCGAGCACGACCGTGTCCGCCTGCTCGTGCGCGGCGGCCTGCAGGGCCTGGTGCAGGGGTACGGCGACGGGGCGGGCCGCCGGGTCCCAGCGGGCGAGGGAGTCGGTGGAGGTGAAGGCGGGCAGCGCGGTGCGGTTTCCGGCCTTCAGGGTCGGTACGGCCATGTCGCTGGTCTTCTCGCGGCGCAGTCCCCGCTCGTCCTCCTCGACCTCGCCGAGCACGGCCACGACGGGGACGAGCAGCCGGGCGCCCTTGAGTGCGTCGAGGACCGGGCCCACGGCACCGCGGTCCTCCGACCAGGCGGCGAGTGCCGCGCTCAGCCGGGGGTCGGCGGAGCCGTCGTCGTCGGAGAAGCCGGAGTCGGGGATGTTCTTGTTCGCCACGGTCGTCGAGCCTATCGGCCGGGTGCCGCCGCGTCGGCGGGCGGTCCTGCCGGCCGCAGGTCAGAACTCGTCGTGGCTCGCGCGACGGCCGCGCCACAGGACCACGGCCGCGACCAGCAGGACGCCGCCGACGCTGCCCGCGAGGGGGGCGGCCCAGTCGGCGGTGTCGTCGTCGGAGCCGGTGGCGTCCGGGCCGTTGCCGAAGTACTTCGCGCCGTACGACGCCGAGTCGAGGCCCTGCGGCTTCAGCCGGTCGGCGGCCTTGATGGCGGCGGCCGGGTCGACGAAGCCGAAGCCGCGGGAGTCGTCGCGGCCTCCTGCCGGGGCGTTGCGGGCGGTGTCCTCCAGGAGCGACTTGACCTGGGCCGGGGTCAGATCGGGGTGGGCGGCCTTGACCAGGGCGGCGGCGCCGGAGACGAAGGCGGCGGCGGCGCTGGTGCCCCAGCCCTCGTAGTACTTGTGGTCGGGGTCGGCGATGACGACGTCGACGCCGGGGGCGCTGACCGTGGCGTACCAGCGGCGGGTGGAGAAGGGGGCGCGGGTGCCGGCGCGGTCGACGGCGGTCGCGGCGATGACCCCCGGGTAGGCGGCCGGGTAGGAGATGCGGTCGCCCTTCTCGCCGCCGTTGCCGGCGGAGGCGACGACGACCACGCCCTTCTTCAGGGCGTACTGGATGGCCTGGTCCTCGGCGGGTTCCGGGTGCGCGGAGGCGGAGTCGTCGCCGAGGGAGAGGTTGATGACGTCGGCGCCGTGGTCGGCGGCCCAGCGAATGCCGTCGGCGAGGGCGTTGCCGCGGGTGCTGCGGGCCTTGGCGCGGGAGGGGTCGCCGTCCTCCAGGATCACGCGGACGGGGAGGATCTTCGCCTCGGGGGCGATGCCGAGGACGCCGTCGGAGTCGCCCGGGCCGTGTCCGTGCCCGGCGATGATGCCGGCCATGGCGGTACCGTGCCGGGCCCAGGCCCGGTCGCCGGGTTCGGCTCCGAAGCCGACCAGGTCCTTGCCGGTGAGGACGTTGCCGATCAGGTCGGGGTGGTCGGCCTCGACGCCGGTGTCCAGGACGGCGACGGTGACGCCCTCGCCCTTGGTGGTCTGCCAGGCCTCCTGGGTGTGCATCGCCTCCAGGGCCCACTGCTGGGCGCGGATGCCGTCGGCGTGGGCGGTGGTGGCGGGGACCAGGACGAGGCCGGTGGCGAGGAGAACGCTCAGGAACCCGCCCGCGCGGGACATGACGGCTTTCACGACGGCTGCTCCGTTGCCGAGCGGACGTTCTTGCGCAGGTCGCGTTCGACGCGGTCGGCGAGGCCCTGTGCCTCGTTGCCGAGGCCGGCCTGCGCGGGGGCGGTGGTGGCGCCGGACTCCATGGCGTCCCCGGCGGGCTGGGGGTCGTCGACGGTACGGCCGTCGGCCCAGCCGGAGACGGCGTAGACGACGACCGGGGCCTCGGTCAGCACGGAGACGGTCCAGGCGGCGCGCTGCTGCGGGCCGAAGTGGGCGGCGGGCGTGTCCTTCGCGGCGTACGGCAGGGGCATCAGGTCGCTGCGGCGGTCCAGGCGCTCCTTGCGGAAACGGTTCGCGAGGGAGGTCATGCCCGGGGCGTCGGCCGTGGTGAAGAGCAGGCCGACGGTGGTCACGTAGCTCTCGGTGGCGTCGGTGTAGGTGGCGCGCAGGAGCCGCTCGCAGCCGACGGGGGCGAGGGCCTTGCGCAACAGGGGGTCGAAGGCGTCCTTGCAGCCGCTGTCCGGGGCGACGGCGATCCGGGTCCAGGTGCGGTCGGCTCCGCCGGGGCCGGCGCCCTGCCCCTGCACGGTGGGCGGGAACAGCTGGTCGACGGGCACGCTGTGCCAGAGGCTGCCGGCCGCGGCGAAGGTGGAGGGCGAGCCCTCCGCCCCTGAGTCCCCCACGAGCCAGCTTCCGGTGACCGCGCCCGAGATGAGCCCCAGCCCGAGCACGAGACACACGGCGGCAGCGGCGGTCTGGGACGCCCCGCGCCGCCCGAGCGGCCGGGGCCGCGCGTCGCCGTCGTATCCCTCGGGCTCCCCGAAGGAGACGACGGGGCGTGCGCCGGCGGGAGCGGGACCGGGGGTCAGGGGGGCCGTCCAGGAGAGGGACGGGTCCGGGGAGGCTTTGGTGGGCCGGTGGACCGGTGCCGAAGACATGCGCATGCCACGCCCGGTGGTGGCATCGGTGTCGGCACCGGCACCGGCACCGGCACCGGCACCAGCCTGCGGCTCCCGCGAGGGGCGGGGCGGGACTCCGGGCCGCGCAGAACCGGGGCGGCCGAAGGCTTCAGCGGGATCGGAGGACGGGCGCTCGGCTCGCTGCGAGGGTGACGGGTCGGCGGGAACCGGTCGCAGGCGTGCGGTCGCCTCCGAAGAGCTTTCGGAAGGGGCGCCGGTACGGCGTGACGTAGGGGCGTACCCCGGCCGGCCGGACGAGCCCGGCGTGGGGAGGTGACGCGGCCGCGGGGGTGCGTCGGGCGGGGCGGACGGCCTGTTCGACTCGGGTCGGGTCACACGGCCGACGCCGGGCGGTGTGTCCGGGAAACGGTCGGAGGCGCGGGGCGGGGGCGGGGCGGGCTCGGTACGCCGGGGTGCGGCGGGCTCGCTGCGACGGGCCAGCGTGTCGCCGAAGCTGGGGAAACGGGGGCGGCCGTTCGAGCCGTCGGACCCGCCGGAGGCCGCGGCACCACCGCGAGCAGCCGATTCCTGCCCGGCGGCGGCAGAGCCTGACGAGTCCGTGTCCCCCTCCGGCGACGGGCGCCGCGTCCCCGCACTCGGCCCACGCACACCGGAGCGCCCCCGCTCGTCCTCACCCGACGGGTTGTCACCCGTGGCCGCGTCGGACGATGCCGTCCGGGCGTCCTCGGGCGGTGCCGGGGGGTGGGACGGGCGGGGCGGGATGGTGGGGCGGGGAGGGAAAGAGGCACGCTGCGCTTCCGTGCTCATGCACCCCCCCGTTTCCTCGTACCCGGGCCGCTGCGTACTGCGCGGGCCGTGTCGTCCTGCCCGAGGCCCGGCACTGAGTCGTCCCGGGCACACATACCCGTACGGATGGAGCGTCATCCCAGCGCGGAAGTCCGGCCGGCGTCGCTCCGCCGTACGTGCGCGTCACTCTACGGCTTGTCCCTGCGTGAACGGGAACCAGTCCATGAGCCCGGGGCATCTGCCCGGAACGTCCCCCTACCCTGCGGTAATCCAGTCTGGCAGGCTGCGTTCATGACTGCGCGCGCCTCCGACCGGGCCCGTTACGACCGGGCCACCGCCCATCTCGACGCCCCCCTCGCGATCGTGGACCTGGACGCCTTCGACGCCAACGCCGCCGACCTGGTCCGTCGCGCCGGGGGCAAGCCCGTCCGGGTCGCGAGCAAGTCCGTGCGGTGCCGGGCGCTGCTGGAACGCGTCCTGGCCCGGGACGGTTTCGCGGGGCTCATGTCGTTCACCCTCGCCGAGTCGCTGTGGCTGGCGCGCTCGGGGTTCGACGACGTACTGCTCGCCTACCCGTCCGCCGACCGGGCCGCGTACGCCGAACTCGCCGGTGATCCCAAGCTCGCGGCCGCCGTGACCGTGATGGTCGACGACGTCGCCCAGCTCGACTTGATCGACGCATCGCGCGGTGGTGGGCGTGAAGTCGTGCGGGTCTGCCTGGAGTTGGACACCTCCCTGAAGCTGCTCGGCGGGCGGGTGCGGATCGGGGCCCGGCGTTCGCCGCTGCACTCCCCCGCCCAGGTCGCCGACGTGGCCCGGGCCGTGGCCCGCCGGCCGGGCTTCGAGGTCGTGGGGATCATGGCGTACGAGGGGCATGTCGCCGGCGTCGGGGACGCCGTGGCCGGGCGTCCGCTGCGGTCCCGTGCCGTCCGGCTGATGCAGGCCGCCGCCAAGCGTGAACTCGCCGAGCGGCGCGCGGAGGTGGTGCGCGCGGTGCGGGCCGTGGTGCCGGGTCTCGAGTTCGTCAACGGCGGCGGCACCGGCTCGGTGCAGCACACGGCGGCCGAGGACGCGGTCACCGAGATCGCCGCCGGGTCGGGGCTGTACGTCCCGCGGCTGTTCGACAACTACACGTCGTTCAGCGGCCGTCCGGCGGCCCTCTTCGCCCAGCCCGTCGTACGGCGGCCGGGGGTGGGAGTGGTGACGGTCCTCGGTGGCGGGTATCCCGCCTCCGGCGCGGCCGGGCCCGACCGGCTGCCCGTGCCGTACTTGCCGGAGGGGCTGCGCTACGACCCTCAGGAGGGGGCCGGCGAGGTGCAGACGCCGCTGCTCGGCTCGCCCGCCGACGACCTGCTGATCGGTGACAAGGTGTGGTTCCGGCACGCGAAGGCCGGTGAGCTGTGCGAGCGGTTCGACCGGCTGCACCTGATCGAGGGCGACGCGGTGACGGCGACGGTGCCGACCTACCGCGGCGAGGGCCACACATTTCTGTAGGACGTGTGCGTCGTCAGTCCGCCGGGCCGATGCTGCTGCCGACGCCGCCGCCCGTGTCCGCGTCGCCGAACGGCCGGATGCCCTTGGTGATGCGGTCCATGTCGGCGAGCGGCGGTCCGTCCTCGCCCGCGTCGAAGACGTACCGGACGAGGACCGGTGACTCGGTGCCGACGCTGGAGGGGAAGACGAGCGACTGGACGTAGCCGCCCGGCCCCTTGGCGGTCTCGACACGCCAGCGCACGAGGTACCCGGCGCGGCCCGCCACCGCGACCGGCCCGGATTTCACGACCTGGTGGGACGTCATGCCCCCGTACAGCTCACGGCCGAGCTCGTCGCGGTCGTAGGCCTCGTCGGCCGCGTCCTGGATGTCCGCCTTGGCGAGGGCCTCGGGGGACCTCTCGTCGTTCTCGGTCACCGTGCGGGAGAAGACCATGCCGTGGCGGCACAGGCCCACGCCGCCGGGGCAGTCGTAGGTGCCGTCGGTCGTCATGACGACGTCGTCCTGGGCGACGTACTGGGGGCGGACCCAGCCGTCGAGCAGCGGGAAGGTGACGCCGTTGAGCTGGTCCTCGACGATCGCGGGGTCGTCGGTGGACGGCTCGGAGGCGGACGCCTCGGGGGTCGGCTCCGGCGAGTCGGGGGTGGGCTCGACGGTGGAGGTGGGGGCCGTCCTGGTCTCCGTGCCGCCGCCGTCGCCCCCGCCGAGGACGACGGCTCCGGTGATGATCGCCGCGACCAGAACGAGGCCCGTGGCGGTCAGGGCGACCACCTTCGTGCGGCCGGTGCCGCCACCCGGCGGCGGAGCGTCCAGGGCCTCGGGCGCGCGGCGGTGCTCGGTCCAGGCCGTGCCGTCCCACCAGCGTTCCAGATGGGGGCCGTGCGGGTCGGGATACCAGCCGGGTGGAGGCGTCATGCTCATCCCGGCACTGTAGGGCGCGACCCGGGCCCGCCGGGCACGGGCTTACAGGGGTGTGACGTACGCCCCCGCGATTCCGCCGTCGACCAGGAAGTCGGTGGCGTTCACGAAGGAGGAGTCGTCGCTGGCGAGGAAGGCCACGGCGGCGGCGATCTCCTCGGCCTCGGCGAACCGGCCCAGCGGGATGTGCACCAGGCGGCGCGCGGCGCGCTCCGGGTCCTTGGCGAACAGCTCCTGGAGGAGCGGGGTGTTGACCGGGCCGGGGCACAGGGCGTTGACCCGGATGCCCTCCCTGGCGAACTGGACGCCCAGCTCGCGGGACATGGCGAGGACGCCGCCCTTGGAGGCCGTGTACGAGATCTGGCTGGTGGCGGCGCCCATCCTGGCCACGAAGGACGCCGTGTTGATGATCGAGCCCTTGCCCTGGCGCCGCATGTACGGGATGGCGGCCTTGCAGCAGAGGTAGACGGAGGTGAGGTTGACCTCCTGGACGCGCTTCCAGGCCTCCAGGCCGGTCTCCAGGATGGAGTCGTCGTCGGGCGGGGAGATGCCGGCGTTGTTGAAGGCGATGTCGACGCTGCCGTAGGTGTCGTGGGCCGTCTTGAAGAGGGCCTCCACCTGCTCGGGGTCGGTGACGTCCACCTTCACGAAGGTGCCGCCGGTCTCCTCGGCGGCCGCCTTGCCGCGGACCTCGTCGACGTCGGCGCAGACGACGTGCGCGCCCTCGGAGGCGAGGCGGCGGGCGGCGGCGAGGCCGATGCCGCTGCCGGCTCCGGTGACGACGGCGGTCCGGCCGACCAGCCGGCGGCAGATGCTTTCCTGAGCGGTCACTGTGCGGGGCCCTCCGTACTGATGAAGACGTTCTTGGTTTCGGTGAAGGCGGCCAGGGCCTCGGGGCCGAGCTCACGGCCGACGCCCGACTGCTTGTAGCCGCCGAACGGGGTCCAGTAGCGGACGCTGGCGTGGGAGTTGACGGACAGGTTGCCGGCGCGGACGGCCTGGGAGACGCGCAGGGCGCGGCCGACGTCCCGGGTCCAGATGGAGCCGGACAGGCCGTACGGGGTGTCGTTGGCGAGCCGGATCGCGTCGGCCTCGTCGGTGAAGGGCAGCAGGACGGCGACCGGGCCGAAGATCTCCTCGCAGGCCGCCGCCGAGTCGGGCCGCTCCCCGGTGAGCACGGTCGGCGGGAACCAGAAGCCGGGCCCCTCGGGCGCGCTGCCGCGCAGGGCCGGGGCGTCCTCGGAGACGAACTCCTTGACGCGGTCGAGCTGCTGCCGGGAGATCAGTGGGCCCATCTGGGTCTTCTCGTCGGCCGGGTCGCCCACCACCACGGCGGCCAGCGCCTCTGCGAGCAGCTCGCGGACCTCGTCGTACACCGCCTCCTGGACCAGGATGCGGGTACGGGCGCAGCAGTCCTGGCCGGCGTTGTCCAGGAAGGAGAAGGGGTCGACGGCGGCCTTCAGGTCGGCATCGGCGAAGACGATGTTCGGGCTCTTGCCGCCGAGTTCGAGGGTCACTGGCTTGACCTGCTCGGCGCCGAGTGCCGCGACCCGCCGACCGGTCCTGGTGGAGCCGGTGAAGACGATCTTGGCGATCCCGGGGTGGCGTACCAGCGTGTCGCCGGTGATGGCGCCGTGTCCGGGCAGGACCTGGAAGAGGTGCTCCGGGAGCCCGGCCTCCAGGGCGAGTTCGGCGAGGCGCAGCGCGGTGAGCGGGGTGGTCTCGGCGGGCTTGAGGAGCACCGCGTTCCCGGCCGCGAGGGCGGGGGCGGTGCCCCAGGCGGCGATCGGCATGGGGAAGTTCCAGGGCGCGATCACGCCGACGACGCCGAGCGGTTCGAGGATCGTGACGTCGAGGCCGCCGGGCACCGGGATCTGCCGGCCGGTGAGCCGCTCCACTCCCCCGGCCGCGTAGTCCAGCAGGTCCCGGACGTTGCCCGCCTCCCAGCGGGCGTTGCCGATGGTGTGGCCGGCCTCCCGGACCTCCAGGCGGGCCAGTTCCTCCAGGTGCTCGTCGACGGTGGCCGCGAAGCGGCGCAGCAGCCGGGCGCGGTCGCCGGGGGTGAGGGCGGCCCAGATGCGCTGTGCCCTGGCGGCGTGGGTGACGGCCGCGTCGACGTCGGCCGGACTCGCCCCGGCGACGGCGGCGACGACCTCCTCGGTCGCGGGGTTCAGTACTTCAAGAAGGTGCTCGGAGGACAAGAGGGGCCTCACAGACGTTCGAAGGAGCGGCGCAGCTCCCAGTCGGTCACCGCGGCGTCGAAGGCGTCCAGTTCGACGCGCGCCATGTTGCGGTAGTGCGCGACGACCTCGTCCCCGAAGGCCGCCTGGGCGATCGGGCTGTTCTCCCAGAGCTCGGCGGCCTCGCGCAGAGTGGTGGGGACGTGGGCGAAGTCGCCGGCGTAGGCGTTGCCGGGGCAGGGCTCCGGCAGCTCCAGTTTGTGCTCGACGCCGTACAGACCGGCCGCGACCAGCCCGGCCACGGCGAGGTAGGGGTTGACGTCGCCGCCGGGCAGCCGGTTCTCGAAACGCATCGAGCGGCCGTGGCCAACGACCCGCAGCGCGCAGGTGCGGTTGTCGTGGCCCCAGGCGACGGCGGTCGGGGCGAAGGAGCCGGGCTGGAAGCGTTTGTAGGAGTTGATGTTGGGGGCGTAGAGGAGGGAGAAATCGCGCAGCGCGGCGAGCTGGCCGGCGAGGAAGTGGCGCATGACGTCCGACATGCCGTCCTCGCCGCCGCCTGCCATGGCGTTGGTGCCGTCCGCGTCCGCGAGCGAGAGGTGGATGTGGCAGGAGTTGCCCTCGCGCTCGTTGTACTTGGCCATGAAGGTGATCGACATGCCCTCCTGGGCGGCGATCTCCTTGGCTCCGGTCTTGTAGACGGCGTGCTGGTCGCAGGTGACCAGGGCCTCGTCGTAGCGGAAGGCGATCTCGTGCTGGCCGGGGTTGCACTCGCCCTTGGCGGACTCGACGGTGAGGCCGGCGGCGGCCATCTCGTTGCGGATGCGGCGCAGTAGAGGCTCGATGCGGCCGGTGCCGAGGACCGAGTAGTCGATGTTGTACTGGTTGGCCGGGGTGAGTCCTCTGTAGTTCGCGTCCCAGGCCTGCTCGTAGGTGTCCTTGAAGACGATGAACTCCAGCTCGGTGCCGACCTGGGCGGTGTAGCCGAGTTCGGCGAGGCGCTCCAGCTGGCGGCGCAGGATCTGGCGGGGGGCGGCGACCACGGGCGAGCCGTCGTTCCAGGCGAGGTCGGCGTGGAGCATGGCCGTGCCCTCGTTCCAGGGGACGCGGCGCAGGGTGGCCAGGTCCGGGTGCATGGCGAAGTCGCCGTAGCCGCGGTCCCAGGAGGACATCGCGTAGCCGTCGACGGTGTTCATCTCGGTGTCGACGGCGAGCAGGTAGTTGCAGCCCTCGGTGCCGTGCTTGAGGACCTCGTCGAGGAAGAAGCGCGCGGCGAACCGCTTGCCCTGGAGCCGCCCTTGCATGTCGGGGAAGGCCAGGACGACAGTGTCGATCTCACCGCCCGCGACGAGGGCGTGCAGTTCCTCGACGCTCAGCGGGGGTGTGCGGTCTGCCACGGGAGGGCCTCCTTGGCTCTGGTTCCGCCGGAAGCCATAAGGTATTCCTGAGAACCATTGCTTGGGAAGGGGGTACGGCCACATGCCGGAGGAAGCTGGCGGCGACATGCGGGACGGGCTGACGCCGGTGCTGCGGCCGGTGCGCGCGGGCAACGGCTTCGAGGAGGCACTGGAGCAGATCCTGCAGGTCGTACGGCTGGGCCTGGTGCCGGGGGGCGAGCGGCTGCCGGCCGAGCGGGAGCTGGCGGAGCGGCTGGGGATCAGCCGGGTGACGCTGCGCGAGGTGCTGAAGGTCCTCCAGGACCAGGGGCTGGTGGAGTCGCGGCGGGGCCGCTACGGCGGCACGTTCGTGCTGCCCCGCACGGACGCCGGCGGCGAGGACGAGCTGCGGCGCCGGATCGCCGAGGTCGACATAGAGGACGTGCTGCGGTTCCGTGAGGTGCTGGAGGTGGGCGCGGCCGGGCTGTGCGCGGTGCACGGGCTGGACGACGATCAGGCGCGGCGGCTGCGGGAGGCCCTGGCGCGCACGCACGACGCCCCGCTCGCCGACTACCGCCGCCTGGACACGCTGCTGCACCTCACGCTGGCCGAGCTGTGCGGCTCCCCGACGCTGACCGCGCAGTACGCGGCGGTGCGGGCCACGGTGAACGACCTGCTGGACTGCATTCCGCTGCTCGTACGCAACCTCGAACACTCGCAACGGCAGCACACGGCCCTGGTGGAGGCCGTGATCGAGGGCGACGCGGACCAGGCGCGGGAGATCACGCGCGAGCACTGCGCGGGGACGGCGGCGCTGCTGCGCGGCTTCCTCGGCTGAGCCGGGACGGGTCCCGGCGTTGCGAGGATTTACTGGCGATTAACGCAAGGGTATTGCCTTCCTGTGGCGGCACGGCAAAGGTATGGATCCATTCCATTGAGTCGAGCCCTCTCGACCCCGTGTCCGCCTCCCGTGGGGAGTCTGCCCATGTCCCAGGAATCCACCAGCCCACCCGCCGCCGCGCAGGCGGACGACTATCTGGAACGCAGGGCGTTGCGCCGCGGCAGCGCCGGCTGGGTGCTGCTGACCGGACTCGGCGTCGCCTACGTCGTCTCCGGTGACTACTCGGGCTGGAACTTCGGCCTGGCCGAGGGCGGCTTCGGCGGCCTCGCGATCGCCATGGTGCTCATGGGCGCCATGTACGCGTGCATGGTCTTCGCCCTCGCGGAGCTGTCCTCGATCCTGCCGACGGCCGGCGGCGGCTACGGCTTCGCCCGGCGGGCGCTCGGCCCGTGGGGCGGCTTCCTGACCGGTACGGCGATCCTCATCGAGTACGTCCTCGCGCCGGCCGCCATCGTCATCTTCATCGGCGACTACGTCGAGTCGCTGGGCCTGTTCGGCCTGGAGTCGGGCTGGCCGATGTACCTGGTCTGCTTCGCGATCTTCCTCGGCATCCACCTGTGGGGCGTGGGCGAGGCGCTGCGCTTCAGCTTCGTCGTCACCGGCATCGCGGTGGTCGCCCTGGTCGTGTTCGCGCTGGCGGCCCTGCCCGACTTCTCGGTCGCCGCGCTGGACGACATCCCGGTCGACTCCTCCGCCGCGGGGTCGAGCTCCTGGCTGCCGTTCGGCCTGCTCGGCATCTGGGCGGCGTTCCCGTTCGGCATGTGGTTCTTCCTGGGCGTCGAGGGCGTGCCGCTGGCCGCCGAGGAGACCAGGGACCCTGCCCGCACGCTGCCGAAGGCGATCCGCTGGTCGATGGGCATCCTGGTGGTCCTGGCGGTCGTGACCTTCGTCGCGGCGGCGGGAGCACGCGGCTCCGCGGCGATCCAGGAGGCGGGCAACCCGCTCGTCGAGGCGCTCCAGCCGGACGGCAAGGCGACGACCCTGAGCCGGATCGTGAACTACGCGGGCCTGGCCGGCCTGGTGGCGTCGTTCTTCTCCCTGATCTACGCGGGCTCGCGCCAGCTGTTCGCGCTGTCCCGCGCGGGTTATCTGCCCCGCTTCCTGTCCCTCACCAGCCGCCGCAAGGCGCCCTATCTGGGGCTGCTGGTGCCCGGCACGATCGGCTTCCTGCTGGCGGCGGTGTCCGGCAACGGCGCGCGGATGCTGAACATCGCCGTGTTCGGCGCGACCATCTCCTACGCCCTGATGTCCCTGTCGCACATCGTGCTGCGCCGCCGCGAGCCGGAGCTGCCGCGGCCGTACCGCACGCCGGGCGGGGTGCTGACCTCCTCCGTCGCCTTGGTGCTGGCCTGTGCGGCGCTGGTGGCGACGTTCCTGGTGGATGTGACGGCGGCGTTCATCGCCCTCGCGGTGTACGTCGTGGCTCTCGCGTACTTCGGTCTGTACAGCCGGAAGCGGCTGGTGGCGAAGGCGCCGGAGGAGGAGTTCGCGGCGTTGGCCGCGGCCGAGGCAGAGTTGACACGGGACTGAGGCGTCGATTGTCGAGGGAGTTGTGGTGACCAGGCCGTTGATCGGTGTCAGCACCTATCTGGAGTCCGGTGCGCGCTGGGGGGTGTGGGAACTGGAGGCCGCGCTGCTGCCGGTCGGCTACCCCCGGCTCGTGCAGCGGGCGGGCGGCCTGGCCGCCATGCTCCCGCCGGACGACCCCGCGTACGCGGCCGAGGCCGTGGCCAGGCTGGACGGGCTGGTCATCGCGGGCGGGCCGGATGTGGAGCCCGTACGGTACGGCGCCGAGCCGCATCCCCGCACCGGGCCGCCGGCGCGGGAGCGGGACGCGTGGGAGCTGGCCCTGATCGACGCGGCGCTCACGGCGCGGGTTGCGCTGCTCGGCATCTGCCGGGGCATGCAGCTGCTGAACGTGGCCCTGGGCGGGACGCTGGTGCAGCACCTCGACGGTCATGCGGAGGTCGTGGGCGTGTTCGGCAACCATGCAGTCAAGCCGGTGCCGGGGAGTCTGTACGCGGGTGTCGTGCCGGAGGAGACGTCGGTGCCGTCGTACCACCATCAGGCCGTGGACCGCCTGGGCGAGGGGCTCGTGCCGTCGGCGTACGCGGACGACGGCACGGTGGAGGCGCTGGAACTGCCGTCCGGGGAGGGATGGGTGCTCGGGGTGCAGTGGCATCCGGAGATGGGCGAGGACGTGCGGGTGATGAGGGCGTTGGTGGAGGCGGCGATGGTGCCCTGAGCCGGTGAACGCAAGGTCCCAGGGGGCTAAGCCCCCTGGACTCCCGGCCTATGCCCACCCACCACCCGAATCAGTCGGCCAGGAGACCGGGCCCCAGCCCGTCCGGCGTTTGAGGACGAGGCCGTTCAGGCCGATGGGGGTCCAGGGGGCGGACCCCCCTGGCGGGGTCGAAGGGGCGGAGCCCCTGGGGATGGGACGGGTAGGGGCGGCGGGGGCGAGAAACCTACCCCCGCGTCAGCGACAGCAGATCCCGCGCCGGCCCGGTAGGGCGGTGCCCCGTCGGCCACACCGCCCGGAGGTCCCGCGCCAGGGCCACCCCCTCCACCGGCACCCGCACCAGCCGCCGCATCGCCAGCTCCTCCCCCACCGCCAGTTCACTCAGCACCGCCGGCCCCGCCGCACTCACCGCCGCCGCCTTCACCGCCGTCGTGGACGACAACTCGATCAACGGCCGGGCCAGACCTCCCAGCGCCGCGTCCAGGACCTGCCGCGTCCCGGAGCCCTTCTCCCGCAGGATCAGCGGCGTCGACGCCAGCTCCTGCGCGGCCAGCGAACGCCGCCGCCGGGCCCACGGATGGGCAGGAGCCGTGACCACTATCAGCCGGTCATGGGCGATGACCACCGAGTCCAGCCCCGTCGGCACCGTCAGCCCCTCCACGAACCCCAGGTCCGCCTCGTCCGCCAGCAGCCGCTCCGCGACCACCGTCGAGTTCCCGGCGTGCAGGGACACCGCCGTGTCGGGCCGCTGGGCGCGCAGCGCGAGCAGCCAGCCCGGCAGCAGATACTCGGCGATCGTCATGCTCGCCGCCACCCGCAACCGCGAGTCGCGCCGGTCGCGCAGCGCCTGCGCCCCCACGTCGAACGCCTCCGCCGCCTCGACGATCCGCCGCGCCCAGTCCGTCACCAGCGCACCGGCGTCCGTGAGCCGGGACCCGCGCGGTGAGCGGTCGACCAGCGCCACGCCGAGCTGCCGCTCCATCGACCGGATCCGGCTGCTGGCCGCGGGCTGGGTGATGCCCAGTTCCCGCGCCGCCCCGCCGAGACTGCCGAGCCGCGCCACCGCCAGCAGCAGTTCCAGGCCGCCCAGATCCGGCACCCGGTGCGCGAGAGACCCTCCGGCCGGGACCTCACCCTGCTCTTCGCTCCTGCTCATAAACCCAGCTTATGTCGCCATAGAGACATGCTCCCTGGTGGCGGGGTGCCCACGGCCCGACCGTGGGAGTCATGGTCACCGCAGCCCAGCCGACCCGGCCCCTTCCGTGCGCAGTCTCCGTCCGTCCCCTCGGACCCAACTGGTACGCCACCGTCATGGGCACCGCCGTCGTCGCCACCGCCGGGACCGCCCTGTCGCCGCACGTCCCCGGGCTGCGCGGCGCCCTGGCCGGTGTCTGGGCCCTCTCACTGGTCCTGCTCGTCACCCTGCTCTGCGCCCGGGCCGCGCACTGGGCCCGCCACCGGGACCAGGCCCGTGCCCACCTCCTCGATCCGGCGACGGCCCCCTTCTACGGCTGCCTCGCCATGGCCCTGCTGGCCGTCGGCGGGGGTGCCCTCGGCGTCGGCCGGGACTGGATCGGCGTGCGGGTGGCCGTGGCGCTGGACGCCGTGCTGTTCGGCGCCGGTACGGCTCTCGGACTCGCCGCCGCCGTCGCGGTGCCGTATCTGATGGCCGTACGCCACCGGGTGGAGCCGGGACAGGCCACCCCCGTGTGGCTGCTGCCGCTGGTCGCGCCCATGGTGTCCGCCGCCGTCGGGCCGCCGCTGGTGCCGCACCTGCCGCCCGGTCAGGCCCGCGAGACGCTGCTGCTCGTCTGCGTCGCGCTGTTCGGGCTGAGCCTGCTCGCGACCCTGCTCATGCTGCCGCTGGTCTTCGGGCGGCTGATCACCGGCGGGCCGCTGCCGCTCCCCCTCACTCCGACCGTGTTCCTGGTGCTCGGCCCGCTCGGGCAGTCCACGACCGCCGTCGGCGCGTTCGCGGACGCCGCCCCCGGGGTCGTACCGGTGCCGTACAGCCAGGGCTTCGGTGTCCTCGCCGTGCTCTACGGCGTGCCCGTGATGGGGTTCGCGCTGCTGTGGTTCTGCCTCGCCACCGCCTATGTGCTGCGCGCCCGGCGGCACGGGATGCGGTTCTCGATGACCTGGTGGTCGTTCACCTTCCCGGTCGGCACCTGTGTCACGGGCGCCCAGGCGCTGGGCCGCCACACCGGGCTCGTGGCCTACACGGGGCCGGCTCTCGTGCTGTACGCGGTGCTGGTCGCCGCGTGGGGCACCGCCGCCGTGGGCACCGTACGGGGGCTGCTCAGGGGCGAGCTGCTCGCAGGGCCCGGCCCAGGACCCGTGGCGCCTCGGCCAGCGACGGCCCGTACCACGTCAGGTGCCGTCCGCTGACGAGCGCGCAGGGCAGGCCGGGGAAGGCCTCGGGGCCGTCGTCCGCGGTGAAGCGGTAGGGCTCGTCGGGCAGGACCACCACGTCCGGCGCGGCGGCACGGAGTTCCTCCAGCGGGACGCGCGGGTAGCGGTCGGGGTGCGTCGCGTACGCGTGGTCGATGCCGAGGCGGGCCAGGACGTCTCCCGCGAAGGTGTCGCGGCCCAGGACCATCCAGGGGCGGCGCCAGATCGGTACGACCGCCCTCAGACGGGTCGGGGGCGGCGGCAGGGACGACCAGGTCTCCTCCGCCTCGTCCAGCCAGCGCGGGCGGGCCGTCACCCCGCAGGCGTCCAGGACCCGGGCCAGTTCCCGGAAGGCCTGCGGCACGTCGCGGATCTCCGTGACCAGGACCTCGACGCCCGCCGCGCGCAGGGCCGCGAGGTCGGGTGCGCGGTTCTCCTCCTCGTTGGCGATCACCAGGTCGGGAGCGAGGGAGACGATCCGGTCGGTCTTCGGGTTCTTCGTGCCGCCGACGCGTACGACGTCGAGTCCGGGCGGATGCGTGCACCAGTCGGTGGCTCCGGCCAGGGCGCCGGGCGCGGACCGGGCCACGGCCTCGGTCAGCGACGGGACCAGCGAGACGACCCTCACCGGCGTGGCCGGTCCCGGACCGCCTCGATGTGCTCCGCCACGGCGACGACGATCACCCGGGTATCGGACTCCGCCGCCCGCCAGCGGTGCCGCACACCGCCGGTGAGATACAGCGTGTCGCCGCGGCCGAGCCGGTAGGCGCGGCCCTCCGCCTCGATCTCCACCGCGCCGTCGGCGACGTACATCAACTGGTCGTTGCGGTACTGGAACTCACGGCCGGCGTCGTGGTCGCCGGTGAACTCGGAGGCGTGCATCTGGTGGTGACCGCGCACCAGGGACCGGGTCCGGGGACGGGGCAGCGGGTCGGGGTCGTCGGCGCGCACGACGTCCACGCTGCACGCCGGGTCGGCCGCGGCGAGGAGTTCGACCGCGGTCGTGCGCAGTGCGTCGGCGACCTTCTCCAGGGAGCTGGTGCTGGGCCGCGCCCGGTCGTTCTCGACCTGGCTGAGGAACGGGACCGACAGGCCGCTGCGCTCGGCCACGACGGCGAGGGTGAGCTCCAGCGCGCGGCGCCGCCGCCGCACGGCCGCGCCCACCCGAAGGGGCCGTTCTTTGTGATCGCCCATCGCTCCGGCTCCCTCCTTCGCCCGTCGATACCGGTCCCGGTGCGCCGGTGGCCCGGCGCACTGCTTCTGTTGAGTTGTCTGCACCCTACGCATGTTCGGCAAACCGGTGCATGCGCCTGTCACATCGACGTCGTACCGGCCGGTGTGCGACCTCACACTTCGCGCCAGGGGATCCGCCCGCTCTCGGGGCGGCGCGCGGATTCCTCCTACGGGAGGAACAGGGAGGAGAGAAGGGGTTCGGGGGGTGGCATGGCGCTCTGTGGTTGTCCGGATCCTGCTCGTGCGTCCGGGCCCCGAGGTGGGGTCCGGCTACGAGTGAGGGTACGCGTACGGGGCGGGACGCGGTGTGTCGCGTCCCGCCCCGTACCGGGCCTCACTGCGGCGTCATGCGCTCCACCATGTCGGGGTGCTGCTTCAGCCACGCGGCGACGGCCTCTTCCTCATGGCCCTGGCCGCGGTTCTTGATCTCGCTCTCCAGGCTGCCGAGTTCGTCCTCGCTCATCTTGAAGTTCTTGATCCACTTCGTGAGCTGCGGGTACTCCTCGGGGAACTTCTCGTTGGAGATGGTACGGATCGTGTTGCCCTCGCCGAAGGCCTTTTTGGGGTCCTTCAGCTTGGTCAGCTCGTAGTCGCTGTAGGCCCAGTGCGGCGACCAGAGCGTGACGGCGATCGGCTCCTTCTTGGCGTAGGCGCGCTTCAGCTCGGCCAGCATGGCCGGGGTGGAGCCGTCGACGACCTCGTACTCCTTGTCCAGGCCGTAGGCGGGCAGGACCTTGTTCTTCGCCAGGTCCATCTCGCCGGTGCCGGGCTCGATGCCGATGATCTTCCCGTCGAAGGTGCCGGCCTTGCCCTTGAGGTCCGCCAGGGAGTCGACGCCCTTGACGTAGGACGGCACGGCGATCTCCAGGGAGGTCGGTTCGTACCAGGTGCCGAGGTCCCTGAGCCGGTCCTTGTTCTTGTCCCAGTAGTTCTTCTGGGCGTAGGGCAGCCAGGCGTCGAAGTTGAGGTCGAGGTCGCCCGAGGCCAGGCCCGTGTAGACGGGGCCGACGTCCATCTGCTTCAGGTTCATCGTGTAGCCGCGCCGTTCGAGGACGTTCTTCCACAGGTACGTGACGGCGATGTCCTCGTCCCAGGGGAACCACGCCACGTCCAGCGGCCGCTTCGCCTCGGCGGGCGTGCCGCCGCCGGCGCCCTTCACGGGGGCGAGCTTGTCGACGTAGCCGGGGTGCTGCTTCAGCCAGGCGCGGACGGCCTGCTGCTGGTTGCCCTTGCCCGCCTTGTTGATCTCGGCTTCGAGGCTGGTGAGCTCCTTCTCGCTCATCTTGAACTTCTTCAGCCAGCCGGCGACCGTCGGGTCGTCGCCCGCGAAGCCCTTGCGGGCCAGCGTGTGGACGCCGTCGCCCGCGCCCCAGGCGCCCTTGGGGTCCTTGAGCTTCGTCAGCTTGTAGTCGTTGTACGCCCAGTGCGGCGACCAGAGCGTGACGACGATCGGCTCCTTCTTGGCGTACGCGCGCTTCAGCTCGGCCAGCATGGCGGGCGTGGAGCTGTCGACGACCTTGTACTCCTTGTCCAGGCCGTACTCCTTGAGGACCTTGCTCTTCAGCAGGGCCATCTCGCCGGCGCTGGACTCGATGCCGGTGATCTTGCCACCGAACTCGGACGCCTTGCCCTTGAGGTCCGCCAGGGAGTCGATGCCCTTCATGTAGGAGGGCACGGAGAGCTCCAGGGACGTCTTGTCGTACCAGGCGCCCAGGTCGTCGAGCTGCTTGCCGTACTTCTTCCAGTACTGGGCGTGGGTGGTGGGCAGCCAGGCGTCCGTCTGGAAGTCGATGTCGCCCTGGGCGAGGGAGGTGTAGAGCGGTCCGGCGTCGAGCTGCTTGGCCTCGACCTGGTAGCCGCGCTGCTCCAGGATCTCCTTCCAGAGGAAGGTGGAGGCAACGCCCTCGTCCCAGGGGATGTAGCCGATGCTGATCTTCTTGCCCTGGCCGACGTCCTTGCTGCCGGCCGCGGCGGTCGAGGTGGTGCCGCCGCCGAAGACCCCCATGCCGCCCGAGACGAGGGCGAGCACGACGACGCCGATCACGGCGACGGCCGGGCGGGGCCGGTACGACCAGATCTTCAGCCCCTGGGCGGCGCGCAGCCGGGCGGCGGCGCGGCGGCCGAGCGGGGAGACCTGGGTGCCCAGCGCGCTGGTCATGCGGTCGAGGTAGATCGCCAGGATCACGATACCGACGCCGGCCTCGGCGCCCAGGCCGACGTTGAGCTGGCCGATGGCCTGGTTGACGTCGCCGCCGAGACCGCCGGTGCCGACCATGCCGGCGATCGCGGCCATGGACAGGCCGAGCATGATGACCTGGTTGACGCCGGCCATGACCGTGGGCAGGGCGAGGGGCAGCTGGACGCGCAGCAGGATGTTGCGCGGTGTGGTGCCGAACGCGTCGGCGGCCTCGACCAGTTCTTTGTCGACCTGGCGGATGCCGAGTTCGGTCATGCGCACGCCCGGGGCGAGCGCGAAGATCAGGGTGGCGACGATACCGGCGGAGGCGCCGGTGCCGAAGAAGAGGATCGCCGGGATGAGGTAGACCATCGCGGGCAGCGTCTGCATGAAGTCCAGGACGGGCCGGACCAGACCGCTGACGCGGTCCGAGCGGGCCGCCCAGATGCCGACCGGTATGGAGATCACCAGCGCGATGACGGTCGCCACGAGGACGAGCGTCAGGGTGATCATCGCGTTCTCCCACAGGTCGAGGGAGTCGATGAACGCGAAGCCCGCGAAGGTGAGGACACCGGCGAGGGTGCCGCGCAGCCAGAAGGCGACCACGGCGAAGATGCCCGAGAGGAGCAGCGGTTGGGGTGCCTGGAGGACGGCGTTGATGCCGTCGTAGAGGCCGAGGAAGATGGTCTTGCAGAAGTCGAACAGCCACCCCATGTGGGTGGTGAGCCAGTCGACCGCGTCGTTGACCCAGGTGCCGAGCTGAATCCTAGGCACGGGCGGTCACCTTCTCTCCGCCCTTGTCCCGCGGGGAGTCGCAGGGCTGCGGGGTGGTGTCCCGCTCGTCGCCGAGGAAGCCGACCAGGCGCTGCCGGGGGACGACGCCGATCAGCTTGTTGTCCTCGTCCACGACCGAGACGGGGTGGGAGAGCCGGGCGCTGATCGCGCACAGTTCCGTGAACGGGGTCTCGGCCGTGGCGGTCTCGCAGTGACAGCCGGGGGCGTCGCCGGTGACCGAGGTGTCCATGAGCTCGCCGGTGGTCAGCACGCGGGAGCGGTCGACGTCCTGGGTGAAGGAGGCGACGTAGTCGTTCTCCGGCCGCAGCAGGATGTCCTGCGCGGTGCCGATCTGCACGATCTGGCCGTCGCGCATGACGGCGATGCGGTCGCCGAGGCGCATGGCCTCGTTCAGGTCGTGGGTGATGAAGACGATCGTCTTCTTCAGCTTCTGCTGCAGCTCCAGCAGCTGGTCCTGCATGTCGCGGCGGATCAGCGGGTCGAGGGCGCTGAAGGACTCGTCCATCAGCAGCAGGTCGGCGTCGGTGGCGAGCGCGCGGGCGAGACCGACGCGCTGCTGCATGCCGCCGGACAGCTCGTCGGGCCAGGACTTCTCCCAGCCGGCCAGGCCGCACAGGGCGAGCGCCTCGTCGGCGCGGCGTACGCGCTCGGCGCGGGGCACGCCCTGCACTTCCAGGCCGTAGGCGGCGTTCTCGCGCACGCTGCGGTGCGGGAAGAGCGCGAAGTGCTGGAACACCATGCTGATCTTCTTGGAGCGCACGGCGCGCAGCTCGCGGTCGCCGAGGGTGGTCAGGTCCTGGCCGTCGAAGCGGACGTGTCCGGCGGTCGGCTCCAGCAGGCCGTTCAGCATGCGCAGCAGGGTGGACTTGCCGGAGCCGGACAGGCCCATGACGACGAAGATCTGGCCGGGCTCGACCGTGAAGGACGCGTCGATCACGGCTGCGGTGGCGCCCTCGGCGCGCAGCTCCTCCCGGTCGGCCCCGGCGCGGAGCCGCTCGACCGCTCGGTCAGGTCTCCTGCCGAACACCTTGTACAGGCTCTCTGCCTGAAGCCTTGCTGACACGTGCACCTCAATTTGGACGGCAATGGAACAGAGCGAGGGCGGGGCGCAAAAGTTGAATTACGCAACCAGCCTCGCTGCGGGGCGGCGCCTCCCCTCGATCGCGGATCCCAAACGCACAAGTGGGGCGTGTCACATATGAGCCATGTCGCTGTCGGTGGCGTACGGCATGATGCGTGACGTGACCGGACGACTGATGCTCCTCGACACCGCCTCCCTGTACTTCCGCGCCTACTTCGGCGTCCCGGATTCGGTGAAGGCACCGGACGGCACGCCGGTGAATGCCGTGCGCGGGCTGCTCGACTTCATCGAACGCCTGGTCCGCGACCACCGGCCGGACCATCTCGTGGCCTGCATGGACGCCGACTGGCGGCCGCACTGGCGGGTGGAGCTGATCCCCTCCTACAAGGCCCACCGCGTCGCCGAGGAGCACGCGGCCGGCCCGGACGAGGAGGAGGTGCCCGACACCCTGTCGCCGCAGGTGCCGGTCATCGAGGCGGTGCTGGACGCGGTGGGCATCGCGCGCGTGGGCGTCGCGGGATACGAGGCCGACGACGTGATCGGCACGTTCACTGCGCGGGCGAAGGGCCCGGTCGACATCGTCACGGGCGACCGCGACCTGTACCAGCTGGTGGACGACGCGCGCGGGGTGCGCGTGCTGTACCCGCTGAAGGGCGTGGGCACGCTGCAGCTCACCGATGAGGCATGGCTCCGTGAGAAGTATGGGGTCGACGGCAGGGGGTACGCGGATCTGGCCCTGCTGCGCGGCGACCCCAGTGACGGCCTGCCGGGCGTGCCGGGCATCGGCGAGAAGACGGCCGCCAAGCTGCTGGCCGAGTTCGGCGACCTGGCCGGGATCCTGGCGGCGGTGGAGGACCGGGGGTCGAAGCTGACGCCGACGCAGCGCAGGCGGCTGGACGAGGCGCGCCCGTATCTCGCGGTCGCGCCGAAGGTGGTCCGGGTCGCGGACGACGTGCCGCTGCCGGACGTCACGACGGCCGTGCCGCGGACGCCGCGCGACCCCGCGGAGCTGGAGGTGCTGGCGGAGCGCTGGGGACTGGGCGGGTCACTGGAGCGCCTGCTGACGACGCTCGCGGCGTGACGGACGTGGGGGCCGGTGGCCGTCCTGAGACCGGTGGCCCTCAACAAGTTCTCATGCGGGAGGTGTCAGGTGGGGGCGAGGTGCTAACTTAGGTAAGCCTAACTACAAGGATCAGGGAGGCCCTCATGGCAGAGCGACCGGGACGCCAGCCGCGCAAGCCGCATTCCGCTCAGGTCGTCCGCACCGAGCGGCTGACCCCCCACATGCAGCGCGTGGTGCTCGGCGGCGAGGGCCTCGCCGACTTCGAGACGGGCACGTGCACCGACCACTACGTGAAGCTGCTGTTCCCGCCCGAGGGCGTGACCTATCCGGAACCCTTCGACCTGCAACGCGTCCGCGACGAGCTGCCGCGCGAACAGTGGCCGGTGACCCGGACGTACACGGTGCGCCAGTGGGACGCCGAACACCGCGAGCTGACGCTCGACTTCGTCATCCACGGCGACGAGGGCCTGGCCGGCCCGTGGGCGGCCCGCGTCCAGCCGGGCGAGACCATGTGGTTCATGGGTCCCGGCGGGGCGTACGCGCCCGACCCGGACGCCGACTGGCACCTGCTCGTCGGCGACGAGAGCGCGCTGCCCGCGATCGCCCGCTCCCTCGAATCGCTGCCGCGCGGGGCCAGGGCCCACGCCTTCATCGAGGTGTCCGGCCCCGAGGAGGAGCAGAAGATCGACTCGGACGTGGACGTCGTCTGGCTGCACCGCGGCGACCGGCCGCTCGGCGAGGCGCTCGTCGAGGCCGTGCGGGATCTCGCGTTCCCCGAGGGCCGCGTGCACGCCTTCGTCCACGGCGAGGCGCACTTCGTGAAGGAACTGCGCCGGCTGCTCCGCGTCGAGCGCGGCCTCGCACGCGAGGACCTGTCGATCTCCGGCTACTGGCGCCGCGGCCACAACGAGGACGGCTGGCAGGCCTCGAAGCGCGAGTGGAACGCCCGCATCGAGGCGGAGCAGGAGAGCACCCCGGCCGCCTGAGCAACAGGCGAGCACGTCACGCCGACCCGGCCTCTGGCGTGCAGCGGCCTCCCGGCATACCGCGGTCAGTCACCCCGCACGCGCGCGTGCAGATGCATGTCGTGCCAGCCGTCCGGGTGCAGGATGGCGCTGCGCTTCGTGCCTTCGAGGGTGAATCCGGTGCGTGAGGCGACCCGGCAGGAGGCCTCGTTGCGCACGGCGTGCAGCAGTTCGAGCCGGTGGAAACCGATCTCGTCGAGCGCCCAGTGGGTGAGTGCGGTCGTGGCCCGGGCTGCGACGCCCCGGCCGCGTGCCGCCGGGACGGTCCAGTACGCCACCTCCGCCGTGCCGTCGTCGAGCCGTATCTCGCGCAGCGCCACCCGCCCCAGCAGCCGGTCGGAGTCCGCGTCGACCACGGCCCACTGCGCCTGATGCCCCTCCTCCCACGCCTGATGCCAGTCGCGGATCCAGCCGGCGACCTCCTCCTCCGAGTCGGCGATCCGGGCGTGCCACTGGTGCATCACGGGGTCCTGGAAGACCTCGTACACCGCGGGCGCGTCCGCGGACCGCCAGGGACGCAGCAGGAGTCCGTCGCCGGTGGGAAGGGTGGGCTGGAGCCGGCCGGGGAAGGCCTCGGCGGTCAGGACCGGGCTGATGAGGAAGGGCATGGCCACATCCTGGCAAGGGGGCGGCGGGCGGCCCCACTGGTTTTCCGCCGCCGCCCGGCCGCCTCGTACGCTGGGCCGCGATGAGACGGAAGACGCGCATCCCGCCCCCTCCCCTGCCGCAGCGCCACGGGGTGGACCCGGTGCGGGTACGGCTGCCCGCCGCGGGGACGTGGGCCACGGTGCGTGAGCATCTGGTGGAGCGGCTCTCGGGAGCCGGTGCCGGTGTCGTCGACGGCATGTTCGACGCGGGACTCGTCGTCGGGGCGGACGGCCGGGCCGTGCCGGCGGACGCGCCGTACGTGCCCGGGATGTTCGTGTGGTTCCACCGGGACCTGCCCGACGAGGTGCCGGTGCCGTTCCCGCTGGAGGTCGTGTACCGGAACGAGCACATCGTCGTCGCCGACAAACCGCACTTCCTCGCCACCACCCCGCGCGGCAGCCATGTCGCCGAGACCGCGCTGGCCCGGCTGCGCCGCGAGCTGGACACCCCCACCCTCGCCGCCGCGCACCGTCTGGACCGGCTCACCGCCGGACTCGTGCTGTTCACCGTGCGCCCCGAGGAGCGCGGCGCGTACCAGACGCTCTTCCGCGACCGGCTCGTGCACAAGGAGTACGAGGCCGTCGCCCCGTACGATCCCGGACTCGCGCTCCCCCGGACCGTGCGCAGCCGGATCGTGAAGGAACGCGGCGAGCTCACCGCCCGGGAGGTGGCGGGCGAGCCCAACGCCGTCAGCCGCGTCGAACTCGTCGCGCACCGCCCGGACGGGGCCGGCGGACTCGCCCGGTACCGGCTGGTGCCGGGCACCGGGCAGACCCACCAGCTGCGCGTGCACATGTCCGCGCTGGGCGTGCCGATCCTCGGCGACCCGCTCTACCCCGAGGTCACCGCTCCGGTGCCGGCCGGTGACTTCCGGCGCCCGCTCCAGTTGCTGGCGCGGGCCCTGGAGTTCACCGACCCGGTCACGGGTGAGGAGCACCGGTTCCGCAGCGGCCGGGTGCTCGCGGCCTGGGCGTCGTACGACCGGTGGGCCGCCGGGGCGTCCGACGGCCCGTCGGACGGTCAGTAACCGCGCCACCAGCTCAGGAAGCGCTGCCAGACGCCCTTGCGGCGGGCCGGTTCCTCCGCGGCCGGCTGCGCCTGCGGCGGTACGGGGGCCGGCTGGGGTTGCGTCGGAGCCGGCTGGTGCTGCGCCGGGGCCGGCTGCGGCTGCGCGGCGGCGACCGGCACGGGCTGCGGCTGCGTGATGCCGATCTGCCAGTCGGAGCGCTGTGCGGGGACGTGGTTGTGGTTCGGCGTCTCCGTCACGTCCTGCGGCGGCTTGGGCGCGAACGCCACCGGCAGGGACACGAGGTGCCGGGAGGCGATGGACGCCGTCCAGCGCAACTCGTCCTCGTCGCAGTCGAGTTCGACGTCCGGCAGCCGCATCAGCAGCGCGTCGACACCGACGTCCGCGATGGAACGGCCGATGTCCTGACCGGGGCACTCGTGCGGGCCGCCGCCGAACGCGAGGTGCGACCGGTTGCCCTGCATGCTCGCCTTCAGGTCCGGCCGCACCCGCGGGTCGACGTTGGCCGGCAGCGGGGCGAACAGCAGCCCGTCACCCCGGCGGATGCGCTGACCGCCCAGTTCCGTCTCCTGCTTGGCGAAGTAGGCGAAGACCGTGCTGAACGGCGGCTCGTTCCACAACGACTGCTCCACCGCCTCCGGCACCGTCATCTGGCCGCCGTTGAGCTGGGCCCGGAAGCGCGGGTCGATCAGCACCGTGAGCAGCACGTTGGACAGCAGGTTGGTGGTGGCCTCGTAGGCGGCGAAGAGGACCAGGCGCAGGTGCTCCCTGACCTCGTCGTCGGTCAGCCGGGCCGGGTGGGTGATCAGGTAGCTGGCCAGGTCCTCCTCCGGCTGGGCGCGGCGCCGGGTGGTGAGCCGGCTCAGGGCGTCCATGACGTAGGAGTGGCTGGCGATCGCCGTCTCGGTGCCCTTGAGGGCGTCGCGGGCGGCCTCGACGAGACGGTCGTTGTACTCCTCGGGCATGCCGAGGATCTCGCACATCACCGCCATCGGCAGGTGCTCGGCGAACTGGCCGACAAGGTCCGCCTCGCCCTCCTCGCAGAACCGGTTGACGATGGCCTGCGTGCTGCGGTTGATGTAGCGGCGCAGGCTGCGGAAGTCGATGGTCGAGATGGCGCCCTGGACCGCGCCGCGCAGCCGCTTGTGCTCGTCGCCCTCGGCGTGCGAGGCGATGGGCTGCCACGCGATGTGCGGCATCAGCGGGTGGTCGGGCTTGACCAGGCCGTCCTTGAGCGGGGTCCAGATACGGCTGTCCCGGCAGAACTGCGTGGGCGAGCGCACCATGTGCAGGTTCTCGGCGTGGCCGAGCACGATCCAGATCGGTACGTCGTCGTGGAGCAGCACGGGCGCCACGGGGCCGTGCTCCTTCCGCAGCTGCTCGTACAGCCCTGCCAGGTCCTCCGACTCGTGCAGCCGGTGCAGCCCGCCCGGCCCGAGGCCGTGGGCGGGGCAGCCGGGGGGCGGGCCGGGCAGAGGGGTGTCCGTACCCGTCGAGGCGTGGGATTCAGGCGTCACAGTGGTCGCTCCGAAACTTTCCAGGTGTCTGGGGGGAGGTGTGGGGTGGGACGGAACCGGATCAGGTGAGCGAGCCCGTCATGGCGAGCGAGTGCAGGAAGCGCATGAGGGTCATCAGGACGTCGCGGCTGGAGGCCCGCCGCCGCGCGTCGCACTCCATGATCGGGATGTCCGGGGAGAGGTCGAGCGCCGTGCGCAGCTCCTCGATGGCGTAACGGGGCGCGTCCGGGAAGGAGTTGATGGCGACCACGAACGGCACGCCGCGCTCCTCCAGACGCCCCATGACGTCGAAGCTGACCTCCAGACGGCGGGTGTCGACCAGCACCACCGCGCCGAGCGCGCCCTCGAACAGGCCGTTCCACAGGAACCAGAAGCGCTGCTGCCCGGGTGTGCCGAAGAGGTACAGCACGAGCTGGTCGGTGATGCTGATCCGGCCGAAGTCCATCGCCACGGTCGTGGCCGTCTTGGACGCGGAACCGAAGTTGTCGTCGACACCGATGCCGGCCTGCGTCATGGTCTCCTCGGTGGTCAGCGGTTTGATCTCGCTGACCGAGCCGACCATGGTCGTCTTTCCGACACCGAAGCCCCCAACGATCACGATCTTGGCCGCGGCCTGTGCCGTGTGGGGCAACTGGTCCTCGGCCCGGGGGCCCGGGATGGTGTCAGAGCCGTTGAAGTCCATTCATCACCGCTTCGAGGAGGGAACGGTCGGGGAGCGCCTGGCGGACGATCGGGGAGCGCGCCGTCACCAGATCCGCCGTCAGCAACTCGGTGAGCAGCACGCCCATGGCGCTGAACGGCAGGCTGAGGTAGGCCGACAGCTCGGCCACGGACAGGGGGGCGGCGCAGAGCCGGAGCAACGCCGCCTGCTCGGGCGAGGCGGAGGGCGGCGGGTCCGTGGCCCGCGCCACGATTAACGTCACCAGGTCGAGCTCGGCCCGTTCACCGTCCGGGCCGGCCACCACGTACATGCGCTCCGGGTTGCGGACCTTGCCCTCGCCCTCCTCGGGCTTGGGCGGTTCCGCAGCGGGCTCGCGCCTCTGGCGTTGGGGAGGCGTCATACGATCTGCCCGTTCCGCCGGGGCGGACTGGTCAGATGGCCGCCGATGCGGACGACGAGGTCGCGCATCATCGCGCTCATCCGGCCGGGTTCGCACCGCACGTCGGAGAGCACCGCGAGGAAGGCGTTGGCTCCGGCGCTCATCAGGTAGAAGTAGCCGCGGTCGATCTCGATCATGACGAGCTTCATCTCGCCGTCGCCGACGGTGAGTTCCTGGCAGACGCTGCCCGCGAGGGACTGCAGGCCGGCGCAGGCCGCGGCGACCCGGTCGGCCGCGTCGGGCTCGCCGCCGTAGCGGGCGATGCGCAGACCGTCGGCCGACAGCACCACGATCATCTCGATGCCCGGCACGCCGTCGGCGAGCTGCTTAAGCATCCAGTCGAAGTTGCCTCGCTGCTGGATCACTTGAGGTCCCCCTCGTCATCGGCCTCGGTGGGGGCCGGGTCGTTGAGCAGGTGCAGGTACTTGGTCGGGTTCCGGATGAAGTCGGTGGGGTGGGTGCCGGGCTCGATGCCCTGCTTGAGCCCCTCCCAGAAGGCCTCGAGGCCCTTGCCTGGGGCGTCGGGGGCGTTCATGTCGCGCAGGGGCTTGGGCTCCGGCTCGGGCGTCGCCCACGGGTTCGCCTCGCCCCGTGCCGCGGCCTCCCGGTCCTCCCGGTCGTAGGCGGCCTGCTGGGCGATCCGCTCGGTGAGGGACGTCTTCACCCGGCTGCGGCGCTGCGGCAGGCCGTTGGGCGTCCACTCGGTGACCACAGGGACGTCGTCGTCCTCCAGGGAGACCGTCTCGGGGATGCGCGGGTTGGTGGGGCGGCGCTTCTTGGGCGTGCGCTTCGGGCCCTCGGGGATGCCGACCGGCATGGGGATGCCGGTGGCGCCGATGCCGTGGGCGAGTCCGACGCCGGGCTCGTGGGTGATCATCTCGCTCGGCACGATGAGGATGGCGCGGACGCCGCCGTACGCGGAAGCGCGCAACGAGACCTGCATGTTGTACGCCGAGCAGAGGCGACCGACGACGGCGAGGCCGAGGCGCGGGTGCTCGCCGATGTCCTGGAGGTCGACGCCCGCCTTGGCGGCCTCCAGCATGCCCTCGATCCGGGCGCGTGCCTCCTCGTTGAGGTTGACACCGCCGTCCTCGATCTCGATGCAGACGCCGGTCTGCACCTCGGTGGCGGTGACGTGCACCTTGGTCTGCGGCGGCGAGTAGCGCGTGGCGTTGTCGAGGAGTTCGGCGGCGGCGTGGATGACCGGCTCGACGTAGATGCCCTTGACGCTGACCTTGGCGATGGAGGACAGCTGGATGCGCCGGTACTCCAGGATGCGGGACATGGCGCCGCGCAGGGTGCTGTAGAGGGACACCGGCTCGGGCCACTGCCGTCCGGGGCGGCCGCCGCCGAGTACGGAGACGGAGTCGGCGAGGCGGCCGATCAGGGCGTTGCCGTGGTCGATGCGCAGCAGGTCGTCGAAGACCTCGGGGTTGCGGCCGTGATCCTCCTCCATCTCCCGGAGCTCCTCGGCCTGCTGGTGGATGATCGCCTGGACGCGGCGGGCGACACTGACGAAGGAGCGCGCGGCGGCGTCGCGCATGGTCACTTCGCGGTCGACGATCTTCAGCACCGTCAGCAGCGTCTCGGCCTGCGGCGCGGGCAGGTCGCGGTACTCGGGGTTGGCGAGGCCGAGCTTGCGAATCACCTCCCTGGGGGATTCTCCGGTGCTCAGCAGCCGGAGCGCCGCGGGGATGATCTCCCGCGAGAAGCGGACCAACTCGTTCTCGTGGGCCGCGATCCGCTGTTCCAGATGCACGGTGTGACGCGCGTGCTCGCCCCGCTGCTTGCGCAGGGCACGGCCGCGGCGCACCGCCTCGGCCGCCGTCGCGATCACCAGCACGGTGGCGATACCACCGCACCAGCCGACGGCGAGCCGGGCCGGCGCCGTCACCAGGGCGACAGCGGCTCCGGTCGCCGCGGCCATCACTATGGCCGGCAGCAGCAGCACGCGCGCGTAGGGAAGTTCACCGCGACCGGGAGGGGATTGAACACTCACCATGTGGGCCTTCTGAAAGGAGTCGGCTGGGGTTCGGGAGGACTTGCAGGGGGGTATGTCATGAAGCTGTAGGACTCTTCCGCACATTGGGGAACAAGCGCACGAATTCAGCTCAAGCCGGTGCGCTGCGGGCGAGCTTAGTCCGACCGGATCATCGCCGTGTCATATTCAGCAACTGCCGGAAACCGGACGCGAAGGGATAGTACGCTCAGCCGTTTACACGCTGCGACACCGTTCGAATACAGCCCGTAATGGCGAACGGACATGCGAAAGCCCCTCACCGCATCGAGTGAGAGGCTTCAGCGAAACGCCCCCTCAAGGGCGCGGGGAACTGCGCGAGCAAACACGAACAACCGGCACCCGCGCAGCGACAATCACCCCACCGACGAGTAGGCGACAACTCCCCGCAGCAACAGATCAACGGCCTTACGGGCGTTCTTCACCACGGAAGACCCTTGCGGAGCCGCCGCAGCGATCTGCCCCAGCACGTCAATGACCTGCTTGCACCACCGCACGAAATCCCCCGCCGGCATCTCCGCCTCGCGCAGCACCTCGTCGAGCCCCTTCCCGGAGGCCCACATGTACGCGGCCCACGCGAACCCGAGGTCCGGCTCCCGCTGCCCGACCCCCTCGGTCTGGCTGATCCGGAACTCCTCCTCCAGCGCGTCCAGCCGCCCCCAGATCCGCACCATCTCGCCCAGCGCGGCCTTGGCCTTGCCCGACGGCAGCTTCGGCGCCAGCGCGTCGTCCCCGACGCGCGCCTCGTACACCAACGCCGAGACGCATCCCGCCAGTTCGGCCGGGCCGAGCCCTTCCCAGACGCCCTCGCGCAGACACTCGCTGGCAAGCAGGTCCAGCTCGCCGTACAGCCGCGCGAGCCGTTTGCCGTGCTCGGTGACCTCGTCGCCGCGCAGGTAGTCCATCTCGGTCAGCAGCGCCACGATCCGGTCGAACGTCCGCGCGATCGTGTTCGTACGGCCCTCGATGCGCCGCTCCAGCTGCGAGGTGTCCCGCAGCAGCCGGTGGTACCGCTCGGCCCAACGGGCGTGGTCCTCACGGTCGTTGCACCCGTGGCAGGGATGCGCGCGCAGGGCGGTCCGCAGCCGGGTGATCTCGCGGTCGTCGGCCGCCTGGGAGCGCCGCTTGCGGGCCCGGTCGGCCGGGATGTGCCCGGCCTTGGTCCGCAGCGCGGACGCGAGGTCTCGACGGGACTGCGGGGAACGGGGGTTGAAGGACTTCGGGATCCTCATCCGCTCCAGCGGCTCGACCGGCACCGGGAAGTCGATGGCCGCCAGCCGCTTCACCTGCCGCTCGGCGGTCAGCACCAGCGGGCGCGGCCCGTCGTGGTGCTCGAATCCGCGATGGCCGTTCGAACGGCCCGCGGGCAGGCCCGGGTCCAGCACCAGGGCCAGGCCCGCGTACTTGCCGGTGGGCACGTGGATGACGTCACCGGGCTTCAGCTTCTCCAGCGCGACCGCGGCCTCCGCGCGCCGCTGTGCCGCACCCTGCCGGGCCAGCTCGTTCTCCCGGTCCTTCAGTTCGCGGCGCAGCCGCGCGTACTCCTCGAAGTCGCCGAGGTGGCAGGTCATGGAGGCCTTGTAGCCCTCGAGGCCCTCCTCGTTGCGCTGCACCTGCCGGGAGATCCCGACGACCGACTTGTCCGCCTGGAACTGCGCGAAGGACGTCTCCAGCAGCTCGCGCGAGCGGTGCCGGCCGAACTGCTCGACCAGGTTGACCGCCATGTTGTACGAGGGCTTGAAGCTGGACCGCAGCGGGTAGGTGCGCGTGCCGGCCAGGCCCGCCAGGTGCTCCGGGTTCATGCCGCGCTGCCACAGCACCACGGCGTGGCCCTCGACGTCGATGCCGCGCCGCCCGGCCCGCCCGGTCAGCTGCGTGAACTCGCCCGGGGTGATGTCGGCGTGCTGCTCGCCGTTCCACTTGACGAGCTTCTCCAGCACCACCGAACGGGCGGGCATGTTGATGCCGAGGGCGAGGGTCTCGGTCGCGAACACGGCCTTGACCAGGCCGCGTACGAACAGCTCCTCGACGACCTCCTTGAAGGTCGGCAGCATGCCCGCGTGGTGGGCGGCGATACCGCGCTCCAGGCCCTCCACCCACTCGTAGTAGCCGAGGACGTGCAGGTCCTCACGCGGGATGGACGCCGTGCGCTCCTCGACGAGGGAGCGGACCCGTTCGCGTGCCTCCTCGTCGTTCAGCCGGAGGCCCGCGTACAGGCACTGCTGGACGGCGGCCTCGCAGGCGGCGCGGCTGAAGATGAAGGTGATGGCGGGCAGCAGCCCCTCGGCGTCGAGCCGCTCGATGACCTCGGGCCGGCTCGGCGTCCAGACCCGGGAGCGCTGTCTGCGCTCCCGCTCGCGGTCGGCCTCGCGCAGCCGGCCGCGACGGCGGTCCTGGAACGACGGCCGGGTCGCCTCCATGCGCGCCATACGCGTGAGGTCGGGGTTGACGGCCTTCTTGTGGCCCTCGCCCTCCTCGAACAGGTCGTACATCCGCCGACCGGCCAGCACGTGCTGGAACAACGGCACGGGCCGGTGCTCGGAGACGATCACCTCGGTGTCGCCGCGGACCGTGTCGAGCCAGTCGCCGAACTCCTCGGCGTTCGACACGGTCGCCGAGAGGGAGACGAGCGTGACCGACTCGGGGAGGTGGATGATCACCTCTTCCCAGACGGCGCCGCGGAACCGGTCGGAGAGGTAGTGCACCTCGTCCATGACCACGTAGCCGAGGCCCAGGAGGGTCTGGGAACCGGCGTACAGCATGTTCCGCAGCACCTCGGTGGTCATCACGACCACCGGGGCGTCGGAGTTGACGCTGTTGTCGCCGGTGAGCAGGCCCACCTTGTCCGTGCCGTAACGGCGGCACAGGTCGGCGTACTTCTGGTTCGACAGGGCCTTGATGGGTGTCGTGTAGAAGCACTTCTTGCCCTGCTGGAGGGCGAGGTGGACGGCGAACTCGCCTACGATCGTCTTGCCGGAGCCGGTGGGCGCGGCGACCAGCACGCCCTTCCCCGCCTCGAGCGCCTGGCAGGCCTCGATCTGGAAGGGGTCGAGGCCGAAGTCGTACATCTCGCGGAAGGAGGCGAGCGCGGTGGCCTGCTCGGCAGCACGCTTACGGGCTGCCGCGTACCGCTCGGCCGGTGAGAGATCCTCTGTCATCGTGCTTTCGAGCGTACCGGGCCGCACTGACAACAGGACGATCATTATCCGGATCCGTTCCTGTGAAACCGGGGATAGGCGCAGCTCAGGGGCAGCGCGGCTCAGGGGCCGACGATCCGCACGCCCCCGCGCACGCAGCGCGCGGTCAGCGGCAGCGGGCCGAGCGGTTCCCCGTCCGCGTACCCGGTGATCCCGTCGGCGGCGATCTCGACCCGGGCCGCCCGCAGCACGGTCACCTTCGGATGTTCGACGTGCGTCCCCCGGTACACCCGCGGGAACACCCGCAGCAGCGTCGTACGGTCGCAGTCCCCGACCACGGTGATGTCGAACAGCCCGTCGGTCAGGTCGGCGCCGGGGCAGATCCGCATGCCGCCGCCGTACGACGAGCCGTTGCCGACGGCGACGAGCGTCGCCTCGATCTCGCGGACCTCGCCGTCGTCGAGGCGGATCCGGTACGGCACGGGCCGGAACGCGGCGAGTTCGGCGATCATCGCGAGGTCGTACTTGAAGCGGCCGGAGGGCCACCGCATGCGATTGCCCCGGTCGTTGACCCGGGAGTCGAAGCCGGAGGCGAGGACCGTGCCGAACCAGTGGTCCCCCACCCGGCCGAGGTCGATGTCGCGGAGCCGGCCGCACTTGAGGGCGTCGGCGATCATGCGGCCCGCGGCGGCCGGCTCGCGCACGGGCAGACCGAGGGCGCGGGCGAAGTCGTTGCCGGTGCCGACCGCGACCAGGCCGAGCGGGGTGCTCGTGCCCGCGACCGCCCGCAGGGCGAGATGGGCCATCCCGTCACCGCCGACGGCTATCAGCGCTCCGGTGCCGCCCGCGACGGCGGCACGCGCGCGGATGAGGGCGTCCGCGGCGTCCTCCCCGAGCACCGTACGCACCGAGTAACCGGCCGCCCGCAGAGCGGAAGCGGCCGGCTGCGCCGCGCGGGCGCCCCGGCCGCGACCCGCGGTGGGGTTGACGAAGAGGGTGATCTCGCTGGTCACGCGACCGACCCTATGAGCTGCCCGCGGATCTTCAGGTCACGTCGTCATAACCGTTGACCCGGTCCGTGCGGTCCCCGCTCGCCTGCTCGGGCAGGGCGGCGCGGCTGGTCGTCACGGGCTCGATCTCCCCGATGTCCTCGGGGGTGAGGTCCAGCTCGGAGGCCTCGTCGTCGTCGGGGCCGAGGGCCTCGCGACGGTTGCGGCGGCGGTCGTTGACCAGGGAGAAGGCGACCGCGGCGAAGTAGAGGATCCAGATGGGCGCCGCGAGGGCCAGCATGGTCAACGGGTCGGTGCTGGGCGTGGCGATGGCCGCGAACACCGTGATGCCCATGATCATGCCGCGCCACCAGCCGAGCATGCGCTTACCGGTGAGCACCCCGGTGAGGTTGAGCATGACCAGCAGCAGAGGCAGCTCGAAGGAGAGGCCGAAGACGAGCACCATCCGCATGACCAGGTCGAGCAGGTCGTCCAGCGGGAGGAGGTTGGACGTGCCGCCCGGGGTGAATTCGAGCAGCACCTTCGCGGTGGTGGGAAGGACCGTGTACGCGAAGTAGGCACCGACGATGAACAGCGGGGCGCCCGTGGCCACGAAGCCGTAGGCGTACTTCTTCTCATGCCGGTGCAGGCCGGGCGCGACGAAGGCCCACAGCTGGTAGAGCCAGATCGGCGAGGCCAGGACGACACCGGCCATCAGGGACACCTTCAGCGCCAGCGTGAAGGGGGTGAGCAGGCCGTTGATGGTGATCTGCGCGCACGGCTTCGAACCCGGCTGCGACTGGGCCAGTTCCGCGAAGGTCTTGTCACAGCCGACCGAGTCGAGGATCGGCTTGGTGATCAAGTTGATGATGTCGTTGTAGAAGAAGGCGGCGAAGACCGTGACGACGACGATCGCCAGAATCGCCTTGGCGAGCCGGTTGCGGAGCTCGCGAAGGTGCTCCGCGAGGGGCATCCGCCCCTCGGGATCCCTCTCCTTTTTGCGGGCAGACTTCAGCAACCCACGTTCCCATCTCGTGCGGCGGGCCGGAGGTCACCGGCCCTGCGTCAGCGCTTGGTCGTGTCCGTCGGCTCGTTGACCGGGCGGGAGCTGGTCACGTCACCGGGCGCTGCCTGGATGGTGCGCTGCGAGGGCTCGTCGTTGTTGGGCGGGCCGGCCGGAGTCGTGGACGTCTTGCCTTCGTCCTTCATGGCCTTGGCCTCGCTCTTGAGGATGCGGGCCGACTTGCCGAGCGACCGAGCCATGTCCGGAAGCTTCTTCGCGCCGAACAGCAGGATGATGACGACGAGGATGAGAATGATCTCGGGGGCTCCGAGCCTTCCGAACATAAGTCTTTACCTTCTCACCGAGGCGGCTGTGGTGGGGTGCTGTCCGACCGGTCGGACAAGTGTCCGAACGATCGTGTTGACAGCGATCGTAACGCTCAGGGGTAAACGTGAGGCAATCCCTCTGCATCCCCTGTGCGTACTCCCGTCCGCGGCCAGTGCCTCGTTAACCGGGCCGCGACCAGCAGCGTACCTGTCCGAACCGCCGAGGTGACAGGGCGAAGTGTCCCAATGCCGGACTCACAGCCGTCTGCCGGACAGCTCACAGGGCGTCCACGGACCGGGCCGTGCTCTCCGCCGCCCGTTCCAGGTCCTCAGCGGCCCGGCTGATACGGCGCGCCGAGTCCGAGACCTGGCTGCCCAGGCGCTGTGCCTCGACGAAGACCCGCACGGCGAGCACCCCGAGCACGGCGAGACCCACGAATCCCACGGCAATCGCGAACATCGGCCAGAACATGACGCCGAGCCTAGACCCTTCGCACGGGCCGGATTCCCCGGCCCACTAGACGGTGGAGTGCAGCCGCAGGGTGCGTACCCCGCCGTCGGTGAGCAGTTCCACGATCCGCTCCCCCGCGGGCTTGCGGACGGCGGCGCCGCACTCCGGGCAGGTGAAGGAGTAGAAGGTGGTGCGGCTCGTGGCGCCGATGGCGAGGCGCAGGGCGCCCGCGGTGAGTTCGAAGCGCTCCCGGCAGTTCGGGCAGCCCGCCCGGAACACCACCGGGGCCACGCTCCTCATCCCGGCGAACGCGGACTCCACCGTCATGCCCGCCGCACCGGACGTCACCGACTCGCTCACAGCCCTGGCTCCTCTTTCTCGGGTCGTTCGCCTCGCGGGCGCCACGGCCGGTGTCGCGGGACGACCGTCTCCGGCCGTCGACGCCGGTGGCACCCGCGGCTCACTCGCGTCTGCCGTCCGGCCCGTCCGCGACGGCGTGCACCGCACGCGGCCCGCCCGCGTCACCGGCCCCGGCGGCCGCCTCCACGGCCTCGATCCCGTCGTACGCCGCCAGCGCCTCGCGGGCCGCCTGCCGGGCGCTGTCCGCCAGCTCGGGCGGCGACACGATGCGGCCGTCCCGCCCGAGCCGCAGCGCCAGTCGCCGCAGCGACGCCGGTTCAGGGGTCCGCAGAGTGATACGCAGGCCGCCGTCCGGGAGCTCGTCCGCACTGTCGTGCGGGTAGTACTCGGCGACCCAGCGGCCGCCGGGCCCGACCTCGACCACGACCTCCGGGTCCTCGGCCGCGGGCTGCACCAGCGCCTCGGACAGGTCCCGCAGCTCGATTTCGGGCGGCGCCGACGGCTCGTCGAGGATCTTGATCTCGGCGACCCGGTCGAGCCGGAAGGTGCGGCGCGCCTCCGAGCGGCGGCACCAGGCCTCGACATACGTGTGCCCGACGCTGACCAGGCGGATCGGGTCGATCTCCCGCTCGGTGACCTCGTCGCGCGCGGGCGAGTAGTAGCGGATCCACAGTCGGCGGCGCTCGGCGATCGCCCGGTCGACGTCCGCGAAGACCCCGCCCTCGGACTCGAAGGTCACCGACAGCCGCGAGCTGGCGCCCGCCGCCTCACCGGCCGCCGCCTCCACCTTGGCCGTGGCCCGCAGCAGGGCCTGCCGGTCGCTCTCGCGCAGTCCGGGCAGCGTGGCCACGGCCCGGGCGGCGACGAGCAGGGCGGTGGCCTCGTCGGCGGCGAGCCTGAGCGGCTCCGCCGCCTCCGCCGCGAGGGCGGCCGGGTTGTGCCACCAGATGCGCTCGCCGTCGGTGTCGATGTCGAGCAGGTCACCGCCGCGGAAGCTGGTGCCGCACATGGGCAGCACGTCGAGGTCGGAGACCAGCTCGTCCTCGGTGATGCCGAAGGCGCGCGCGACGTCCTCGACGCGGGCTCCGGGCCGCTCCCTCAGATACGTCACCAGGGAGAGCATCCGTCTGGTCTGGTCGATGGCGTTCACGGGCCTGACCGGTTTGCCTGCCACTGTCTCGTCCGCTCCCCCTCAGCCCTTGGCCACGGCCCGCAGCCGGTCCACCACGTCGGCCCGCAGCTCCGCGGGCTCCAGGACGACCACGTCCGGCCCGAACTCCACCAGCCAGGCGTCGAGCCCGTGGCCGTGCGGAATCTCCAACTCGTCCCAGCCGTCACCGAGTTCCCGGACCGAGGTGGCCTTCGCCCGAAGGGGGTACCCCGCGTCCGAGCGCAGCCGGATCCGCGCCGAGCGGTCGGTGATCTCCCCGGCCCAGCTCGCGACGGTCTCACGGACGGTGACGACGTCCGGCACGTCAGCCGTGTACCGGCCGCCGCGCGAGCGGACCTTGCCGGTGATCCGGGACAGCCGGAAGACCCGCTCGGCGCCCCGGTCGCGGTCCCAGCCGGCCAGGTACCAGTGGCCCCGCCAGCACTCCAGCGCCCACGGCTCCACGTGCCGCTGCTCGGGGTGGGCGGCGGTGGCCTTGCGGTAGTCGAACACAACGGGCCTACGGTCCCGGCAGGCGAGCATCAGCGGCTCGAACGCCGCCTCGTGCACCGGGATGCGCGGCTCCAGCGCGCCGTGCGACCCGTACGGGTCGACGTCCTCGGGGAGTCCCGCGGCGCGCAGCTTCTGCAGGGCGCCGCTGGCGGCGCCGGCGAGCCGGGCCTGCTGCCACACCTTGGCGGCGAGCCCGAGTGCGGCGGCCTCCTCGGCGTCCAGGGTGATGGGCGGGAGGCGGTTGCTGTCGCGGCGGGCCAGATAGCCGACCTCGCCGTCGAGGCTCTCGACGGTCTCGATGACCAGTCCGAGCTCGCGCAGATCGTCCTTGTCCCGCTCGAACATGCGGTTGAAGGAGTCGTCGTTGCCGCCCGGACCGTTGCCCGGCCCGAAGGCCTCGACGTAGGCCTCGATGGAGTCGCGCAGCTCACGCTTGCTGAGCGGCCGCCGCGTCCCGAGCAGACACAGCGCCAGGTTCATCAGCCGCTCGGCCTTGGCAATGGCCATCGACGCGCTTCGCCTCCCTATGGTGCTTGACGACGTTGACCGTACCGCCCCACGGTGGCCCGGCAAAAGCCGAGGGCCCATGCCCGAACAGGCATGGGCCCCACGTGATCGAGTCTGTTCGGATCCTGCTCAGACCCCGAGCAGGTCGACCACGAAGATCAGCGTCTCGCCCGGCTTGATCAGAGGGGACGGGCTCTGGTTGCCGTAGGCGAGGTGGGCGGGGACGGTCAGCTGGCGGCGGCCGCCGACCTTCATGCCCTGCACGCCCTGGTCCCAGCCCTTGATGACCCGGCCGCCGCCCAGCGGGAAGCGGAAGGGGGTACCGCGGTTCCAGCTGGCGTCGAACTCCTCGCCGGTGCTGAAGGAGACACCCACGTAGTGCACGGTGACGGTCTGACCGGCCTGCGCGACCGGACCGTCGCCTTCCCAGATGTCCTTGATCTCGAGGTCCGCCGGGGGCTCGCCGCCCGGGAAGTCGATCTCGGGCTTGTCGATGCTCACTTGTCTCTCCTTGTTACGTGACCTGCGTCGGGAACAGTCTCACAGACCGGCCGGGTCAGACCGTGCCGAGGATGTCCACCGTGAAGACCAGGGTGTTCTTGGCCAGCTCGCTCTGAGGGCTCGCGCCGTAGCCGAGCGAGGGCGGGATCACCAGCAGCACGCGGTCGCCCACGTGCTTGCCGACGAGGCCCTTGTCCCAGCCCGCCACCACGGATCCGTTGCCGATCTGGAAGGCGGTGGCCCCGCCGTGGTCCCAGGAGGAGTCGAACTTCTTGCCGTCCTCCCACTTGACCCCGGTGTACTGGGCGATGAGGCCCTGCCCGGCCTCGACCTTCTTGCCGTCGCCCTTGACCAGCACCTGTTCCTTGAGATCCTTGGGAGCCTTCTCGCCCTTGGGGACGGTGATGACCGCGGCCTTCTGCGACGGGGACTTCACCTCGGGCAGGCCCGCCTCGGAGGGCACCTGCTCACCCTTGGCCTCACCCTTGGAGTCGACGCTCGCGGCCCCGACCGGGTCGACCACCCAGATCAGCACGTCCTTCGCGGCGATCCCCGAGGAGGTGTTCAGGCTCTGGCCGATCAGGTCACCCGCGGTGCCCTGCACCAGGATCCGGCTGCCGGGCTTCTTGCCCTTCACCGCGTCGAGGACCTTCGCGGGGAGCTGCTGGCTCGGCTTGCCGATCTGCTCGATGGACTGCCGTCGGGGCGCCTTGTCACCCGTCGATCCCGCGGCCCAGGTACCGCCGAGATCCTGGCCACCGCCCCACTTCTCGACGGTCCAGTCCAGGCGAACGAAGTCCGAGCCCTTGATCGGGCTTCCGCTGCCCGCCGAGACCGTCTTGACCACGGTCTTGTCCGACGGCTTGCCGTCCTTGGGCACGGAGATCTCGGGCTTCGCCCCGACCTTCCCCGTGACCTCGGCGACGCCTTCCGCCGTGTCGCCGTTGTTCCCGTCGTCCGACCCGCACGCGGCGGTGAACAACAGGGCGGGAACGGCCAGCAGCGCGGCCACGCGTCGTTTCGTGTTGTAGTTCATCAGTCCAACTGGGATCGGTGGTGTGGGGGCAATGGCCGCCACTCTACGGCGTACACGCTCCTCACTCGCCTCACCGCGCGACACGACGCACCCGGGCCGCTCCCGGACGGGCGGGTCCGGAACGGAAAAAGGGCCGATGCCCGGAGGTCCGAAAACCTCCGGGCATCGGCTTCCCGGGACTGGCCGGAACCGGCTCACATTCCGGCGATCAGCTTCTCCACCCGGTCGTCCACGGAACGGAACGGGTCCTTGCACAACACGGTGCGCTGGGCCTGGTCGTTGAGCTTGAGGTGCACCCAGTCGACCGTGAAGTCACGGCGCTGTTCCTGAGCGCGACGGATGAAGTCGCCGCGCAGCCGGGCCCGAGTGGTCTGCGGGGGAACGGACTTGCCCTCGAAGATCTTCAAGTCGTTGCAGATGCGCGCCGCCTGCCCCTTCTTCTCGAGCAGGTAGTACAGGCCACGACGGCGGTGGATGTCGTGGTAGGCGAGGTCTATCTGCGCGACGCGCGGATGCGACATGGTCATGTTGTGCTTGGCCCGGTACCGCTCGAGGAGCTTGTACTTCATGACCCAGTCGATCTCGGTGCCGATGCGGTCGAGGTCCTCGGTCTCGATCGCGTCCAGGGTGCGGCCCCACAGCTCCAGGACCTGCTCCACGGTGCCGGTGCGGATGCCGCGGCGCTCGCAGAAGTCCACGGCCTTCTCGTAGTACTCGCGCTGCACCTCCAGGGCGGAGGCCTCGCGTCCGCTGGCCAGGCGGACCTTGCGGCGGCCGGTGATGTCGTGGCTGACCTCGCGGATCGCCCGGATCGGGTTCTCCAGGGTGAGGTCCCGCATCACGGTGCCCGCCTCGATCATGCGCAGCACCAGGTCGGTGGCGCCGACCTTGAGCAGCATGGTCGTCTCGGACATGTTGGAGTCGCCCACGATGACGTGCAGGCGGCGGTAGCGCTCGGCGTCGGCGTGCGGCTCGTCACGCGTGTTGATGATCGGCCGGGAGCGGGTCGTCGCCGAGGAGACGCCCTCCCAGATGTGCTCGGCGCGCTGGCTGACGCAGTACACGGCACCGCGCGGTGTCTGGAGCACCTTGCCCGCGCCGCACAGCAACTGCCGTGTGACCAGGAACGGAATCAGAATGTCCGCGAGCCGGGAGAACTCCCCGTGCCGGGCGACCAGATAGTTCTCGTGGCAGCCGTAGGAGTTGCCCGCCGAATCGGTGTTGTTCTTGAAGAGGTAGACGTCGCCCGCGATTCCCTCCTCGTGCAGGCGTCGTTCGGCGTCCACCAGGAGTCCTTCGAGAATGCGCTCGCCCGCTTTGTCGTGGGTGACCAGCTCGGTCACGTTGTCACATTCGGGTGTGGCGTATTCCGGATGTGAACCCACGTCGAGATAGAGGCGGGCGCCGTTTCGCAGAAAGACATTGCTGCTGCGGCCCCATGACACGACACGGCGGAAGAGGTACCGCGCCACCTCGTCAGGAGACAGGCGGCGCTGTCCCCTGAACGTGCACGTGACGCCGTACTCGTTCTCCAGCCCGAAAATGCGGCGGTCCATGAGGGAACATTACGCCCGATCCCCTGAACTGAAACGGGGTTCGACGGCACGGTTTGGATCATTTTCCGAACCGGCGGCAACCACCGCTCCCCCGCCGGGAGCTGCGAGTACCCGTCCCGTGGCCGTCAAAACCAGCAGGGACACGCCACCCGCGACACCCGGGACGGCGAAGCCCCACAGTGCTCCGCCCGTCTCCACGACGGGCCCCGCGACGCCCGTTCCGACCGAGTGGCCCACGGTGAACGTCGTCACCAGCCAGGAGAACGCCTCGGTGACCGTGCCGCGCGGCGCGTGCCGGTCGACCAGGACGAACGCGCAGGCGATGGCGGGCGCGAGGAAGACCCCGGCGAGGGCGGTCAGCGCCACCATGAGCACCGCGTCCGGCATGAGCATCAGCGGCAGATAACACACCACCAGAAGGGCCACCAGCACCCGCAGTCGCCGCGCGGGCTCACCGGCCCACTGCCGGGCCCCGTAGACGCTGCCGCCGACCAGCGCCCCGAATCCCAGGGCCGCCATCAGCCAGCCGTACACGACGTCACCGCCGTGGTCGTCGGCGTAGGGCACCGAAGCGACCGTGATGGAGCCCAACGCCATCCCGATGAACAGGAACGCCGCCAGCAGGGCGAGCAGCCCCGCCGAGCGCAGCGCGCCCAGCCAGTGCGCCTCACGCGGCGCCGACCGCCACGCGCGCGAGGGCGGCGACACCACCACGGACAGCGCACCCAGCACCCCGACCGCGTTCAGCACGAGCAGCGCGGCCTGGGCGGACCACAGGGACACGCACAGCGTCACGAGCAGCGGCCCGACGGTGAACATCACCTCCTGGGCCACGGCGTCCATGGCGTACGCGGTGTGCACGTGTTCCTCCTTGCGGAGGACCGACGACCACAGGGCCCGCAGCCCGCCTTCGAGAGGCGGTGTGAAGAGCCCGGCACCGGCCACGGCGGCGTACGCGAGGGGCAGTGATCCGATCCCGGCGAAGGCGAAGACGGCCATGGCGAGCCCGGAGAGAACGGCCGCCGGCAGCTGCACGCGCGGCTGCCCACGCAGGTCCACGAGCCGCCCCAGCACCGGTTGCCCCACGGCGTTGGCGACGCCGTACACACCCGCGAGCGCCCCCGCGAGGCTGTACGAACCGCCTTCGGCCCGTACGAACAGCAGGATCGCGATGGCCGCCGTCGCGTTCGGCAGCCGGCCGACGAGCGTGCCGACGAGCAACCGGGCGGCGTGTCGCGCCCGAAGGATCTCCAGGTATCCCGTGGCCATGTCCCCCGCCTAGGTTTTACGTATAACGTCCGCCTCCATACGTACCATGGCCGCTGTTCACGAGTCCAGACGAAGGAGCATCCCGACGGTGGCACGAGGCAGCACCCGCCCCACGAGCCGGGACGTCGCCCAGGCCGCCGGCGTGTCCCAGGCGGCGGTCTCCCTGGTCCTGGGGGACAAGTGGCACGGCCGCGTCTCGGAGCCGACCGCTCAGCGGGTCCGCGAGGCGGCCCGCGACCTGGGCTACCGCCCGAACCTGGCCGCCCGCAACCTGCGCCTGGGCCGTACCCGCACGGTCCTCCTGGTGGTCCCCGCCCTGACCACGGAGTTCTTCGCCGGTGTCTACACGGGCGCCACCCGCGTCGCCGCCGAGCACGGCTTCGGCGTGGTCCTCTACCCGTCCCCCGAGGGCATCGGCCCCGCCCGGGACCCCTTCGCCTCCGCGCAGGCCGCCCTCGACGGCGTCATCGCGTCCTCCATGGCCGCGGACGCGCTGACCACCATCCGCGGGGAGGCACTGCCGCTGGTGATGCTGGACAGCGACCCGGCGGGCAGCCTGGGAGCGGCGACGGTCAACCTGGACATCGCCGACGGTGTCCGTCAGGTCGCGGAACACCTGCTGTCCCTGGGCCACCGGAGGTTCCTCCACCTGGCGGCTGACGTGCCGTCCTGGACCTTCGAGGTACGCGCCCGGGAGCTGGCGGCCCGCCTGGCCGGGGTGCCCGGCACATCCGTCCGTACGGCCCGCTCACCGATCTCCATCGAGGGCGCCGTGACCGCGGCCGAAGCCGCCCTCTCCGGGCCCGGCCCGCGCCCCACGGCGGTGATCTGCGACGACGACCTGCTGGCCGCCGGCACGTACAAGGCAGCTCGCCGCCTGAGCCTGCGCGTCCCGGACGACCTGTCGGTCACCGGCCTGGACGATCTCGCCCTGGCCACGGCGATCGACCCGGAACTGACGACGGTCCGCTTCGACGCCGAGCTGTTCGGTGAACGGGGCATGGCGGCGCTGTTGGCCGTCCTGGAGGGCCGCGAGCCCGAGAGCGGGGACATCCCGGTGCGCCTGGTGGAACGGGGCTCTACGGCACCGCCGGGAGCGGCGTAACGGCCGTTGGTGTCCGACGGGGCGCTGCGCAACCCGGCGTTGGGGGGTGCCGCCGACGGCCACTGAGGCCGGGTGGGCGCGCAGCTCGGCGCGACGAGGTGCCGCTGCGCCCACCCGTGCCGCCTGGGGGCACCTCCCAGGCCCTTAAGGCACTGGGGGAGGCACGACTCTGCCCGCAGCTAAGCGCACCCGCACCCGCGCACGCACGGAAGGGGACGTGTCCGGGGGGGTGTCCGCCCGCAGCGGTTGGCGCGTCAACGGGGAGTTAGTTGGTTCGCAAGCCCATCGCGCCGTCCCGAGGACGGACACCCCCCGGCGCGGCCCCCACCCACCACCCGGCGTCAGGCGCCCGCGCCCCCGCCGAAGCAGCCACAGGCCGCCGCAGGCACAAGCCGCGCGCCCACACCGCACAACACAACGGCAAGGGCGCGCGGCATCGGACGACTACTCGCCGTCCCCCGACGCCTCCGCCTCCGACTCCGCCGCGGCATCCGCCTCGGCCTCGGACGCCGTGGTCGCCCCGTCCGCCTCCAGCAGCCGCCCCAGCTGGCGCCCGCTGATCCGCTTGAACTTCCGCTTCTGCGGCCGCGTACGGTCCAGCACCGCCACTTCCAGCCGCTCCGCGGGAATCTCCCGCTCGCTGCCGTTCGTGTCGCGGGACAGCGCCTGCACCGCCAGCTTCAGCGCCTCGGCCAGCGTCATACCGTCCTGGTGCCGCTGGTCCAGATAGCTGCTGATCTGCTCCGCGTTGCCCCCCACCGCGACCGAGCCGTGCTCGTCCACGATGGAGCCGTCATGCGGCAGCCGGTAGATCTGGTCGCCCTCGGGCGTCTCCCCGACCTCCGCGACGACCAGCTCCACCTCGTACGGCTTCTCCGCCGCGCTGGAGAAGATCGTGCCCAGCGTCTGCGCGTACACGTTCGCCAGGCCCCGGGCCGTCACATCGTCCCGGTCGTAGGTGTACCCCCGCAGGTCGGCGTAGCGCACGCCGCCGATCCGCAGGTTCTCGTACTCGTTGTACTTGCCGGCGGCCGCGAAGCCGATCCGGTCATAGATCTCGCTGAACTTGTGCAGCGCACGGGACGGGTTCTCGCCGACGAACACGATGCCGTCGGCGTACTGCAGCACGACCAGGCTGCGACCACGGGCGATGCCCTTGCGGGCGTACTCCGCCCGGTCGGCCATCGCCTGCTGGGGTGAGACATAGAACGGCGTCGACACCGGTTATCCGTCCCTCTCTTGAAGATTCCGTCGGTTCACTGGACCACCCTCACGAAGACAGCCCGCTGCTCACAGCAGCGCGGCCCGCGGACCGTCGGGCTGCTCCAGCCGCCGCTCCAGAACCGACCGCGCGATCTCGGACGACTCGTTCTCGGAGAGCCGGCGGAAGCCGTCCTCGGTGATCACGGTGACGATGGGATAGATCCGGCGGGCGACATCGGGACCGCCGGTCGCCGAGTCGTCGTCTGCCGCGTCGTAGAGTGCCTGGACCACGAGCGTCGTGGCCTCGGCCTCGCTCAGGTCGTCCCGGAAGAGCTTCTTCATGGCGCCGCGAGCGAAGATCGACCCGGAACCGGTGGCCGCGAAGTTCTGCTCCTCGGAGCGCCCGCCCGTGACGTCGTAGGAGAAGATCCGCCCCTTCTCCCGGTCCACGTCGTACCCGGCGAACAGCGGGACGACGGCCAACCCCTGCATGGCCATGGCGAGGTTCGAGCGGATCATCGTCGACAGCCGGTTCGCCTTGCCCTCCAGCGACAGCTGCGCGCCCTCGACCTTCTCGAAGTGCTCCAGCTCCAGCTGGAACAGCTTCACCATCTCCACGGCCAGACCCGCCGTACCGGCGATGCCCACGGCCGAGTACTCGTCGGCCGGGAAGACCTTCTCGATGTCCCGCTGCGCGATGACGTTGCCCATGGTGGCCCGCCGGTCACCGGCGAGGACGACGCCGCCGGGGAACGTCACGGCCACGATCGTCGTGCCGTGCGGCGCCTCGATCGCGCCCTGCACCGGCGGCAACTTCTTGTTGCCCGGCAGCAGTTCCGGCTGGTGATCGGAGAGAAAGTCCATGAAGGAGGAAGACCCTGGCGTCAGGAAGGCAGCTGGTAGACGCCCGGTGCTACGAGTGTTGGCTTCCACGCGATTCCTTCCACGTATGCGACAGCCCGCCCTGTGACGTCGGGCCGATCCTTGGAACAACCCCGGCCCGGTTGCGACCGGGGGCTCGATATGCCACGGACCCTACCCGTCCTTCGGCGGTGATCCACATGCCCGGCGAATCCAACTCCGCGGGAGCCACGCCGCACTTGCCGGCCTCCCGCCCGGCAGGGAGCCGCGCTCCGGGCGCCACCGACGCCCGGAGCGCCGCACACGAGGGCATCACGTCCTGCGGTGCCCCGCGCGCAGCGCTCCGCGCTCGGCTCGTCTGTCACTCACGGCACCCCGTTCACCTTCGGAGTGAAGGCTCAGGCGCCTTACTGGCCACCCTTTTGAACGAAGGACCGCACGAAGTCCTCGGCGTTCTCCTCGAGGACGTCGTCGATCTCGTCCAGAACCGAGTCCACGTCGTCGCTCAGCTTCTCGTGACGCTCCTTGACGTCTTCCGAAGCCTGCGCCTCTGCCGCCTGCTCCTCGACCTCCTCGGTGGACCGGGTGGCCTTCTGCTGTCCGCCGCCGGTGTCCTTGGTCGCCATATCCCTCACCCCGCTCGGTTCGCCCGACACAGTTGCTCGGTCAAGATCAGACCCTACTCGCCGGGTCTGACAATGGCCCCGCAGTTGCTCCAACGTACGGGGACCACCTCGATGATTCCCGGACCTGGGATTTTCCACCCTGTCCGGCGGGCCCCAACCGTGTACCCGTTGACCGCGCTCACCCGCCCGAAAGGACCCTGACCAGGTCTTCCGCGGTGCGGCAGCGGTCCAGGAGCTCCTTGACGTGATTACGCGTTCCGCGAAGCGGTTCCAGGGTTGGAACGCGCTGGAGGGAGTCCCGGCCCGGCAGATCGAAGATCACCGAGTCCCAGGAGGCCGCCGCCACGTCGTCCGCGTACTGCTCCAGGCAGCGGCCGCGGAAGTAGGCGCGCGTGTCCTCCGGCGGCGCCGTACGGGCCCGCTCGACGTCCGCCTCGTCCAGGAGCCGCTTCATGCGCCCGCGGGCCACCAGACGGTTGTACAGGCCCTTCTCGGGCCGTACGTCGGCGTACTGGAGGTCGACCAGGTGCAGCCGCGCCGCGTCCCAGTCGAGGCTGTCCCGGCGCCGGTAGCCCTCCATGAGCTCCCGCTTGGCGACCCAGTCCAGCTCCCCGGCCAGGCTCATCGGGTCGTGCTCCAGACGGGTGAGGGTGTCCTCCCAGCGCGAGAGGACGTCCTTGGTCTGGTCGTCGGCGTCCGCGCCGTAGCGCTCCTCCACGTACTTGCGCGCGAGCTCGTAGTACTCCATCTGAAGCTGGACCGCCGTGAGCGTACGGCCGCTGCGCAGCGTGACCAGACGCTTCAGGGAGGGGTCGTGCGAGACCTGGTGGAGGGTGCGGACGGGCTGGTCGACGGCCAGGTCGACGGCGATGAAACCGTCCTCGATCATGGACAGGACCAGGGAGGTCGTCCCCAGCTTGAGGTAGGTCGAGATCTCCGACAGGTTCGCGTCGCCGATGATCACGTGCAGCCGTCGGTACTTCTCGGCGTCCGCGTGCGGCTCGTCGCGGGTGTTGATGATCGGGCGCTTGAGCGTCGTCTCGAGGCCGACCTCGACCTCGAAGTAGTCGGCTCGCTGGCTGAGCTGGAAGCCGTGCTCGTGCCCGTCCTGGCCGATGCCGACGCGGCCCGCGCCGGTGAAGACCTGGCGGGAGACGAAGAACGGCGTCAGGTGGCGCACGATGTCCGAGAAGGGGGTCTCCCGCTTCATCAGGTAGTTCTCGTGCGTGCCGTAGGACGCGCCCTTGTTGTCGGTGTTGTTCTTGTACAGGTGGATCGGCTGGGCACCGGGCAGCTGGGCGGCCCGTTCCGCGGCCTCCGCCATGATCCGCTCGCCGGCCTTGTCCCAGAGGACGGCGTCCCTCGGATTGGTGACCTCCGGGGCGCTGTACTCGGGGTGTGCGTGGTCGACGTAGAGCCGTGCGCCGTTGGTGAGGATCACGTTGGCCAGGCCGATGTCCTCGTCGGTGAGCTGGCTGGAGTCGGCGGCCTCGCGGGCGAGGTCGAAGCCTCGCGCGTCCCGCAGCGGGTTCTCCTCCTCGAAGTCCCAGCGGGCCCGGCGGGCCCGGTGCATCGCCGCCGCGTAGGCGTTCACGATCTGGGACGAGGTGAGCATGGCATTGGCGTTGGGGTGGCCGGGGACGGAGATTCCGTACTCCGTCTCGATGCCCATTACTCGCCGTACGGTCATGCGGCCCTCCTTGCCCGGCGGCGCCCTCGGTCGTGGGCGCCACTCAGATACCGCTGGCGCTCGGTTGCGTGTGCGGTGCCCGTCCCCGCACTGCGCGACGTGGCGGTACGCAAGAGCCTAGAACGCCTTTGCGCTGGTGGGGAGATCATTTGCGTCATTGCGTTGCTCCAGCCGTGGCCTGAAAAACAGTCGGCTGCGGGTACCCGCCGAGGGCACCCGCAGCCGCCCTGCCTTTTACAGGTACTGACCGGTGTTCGCCACCGTGTCGATGGAGCGTCCGGTGTCCGCGCCCTGCTTTCCGGTGATGAGCGTACGGATGTACACGATCCGCTCGCCCTTCTTGCCGGAGATCCGGGCCCAGTCGTCCGGGTTGGTGGTGTTGGGCAGGTCCTCGTTCTCCTTGAACTCGTCCACGCAGGCCTGGAGGAGGTGGGAGACCCTGAGTCCCTTCTGGTTCTTCTCGAGAAAGTCCTTGATCGCCATCTTCTTGGCGCGGCCCACGATGTTCTCGATCATGGCGCCGGAGTTGAAGTCCTTGAAGTACAGAACTTCCTTGTCGCCGTTGGCGTAGGTGACCTCCAGGAAGCGGTTCTCCTCGGATTCGGCGTACATCTGTTCGACGGCCGTCTGGATCATGCTCTGGACCGTGGCCGCCTTGGACCCACTGTGCTCGGCGAGGTCCTCGCTGTGCAGCGGGAGGCGCTCGGTGAGGTACTTGCCGAAGATGTCCTTGGCCGCCTCGGCGTCCGGACGCTCGATCTTGATCTTCACGTCCAGCCGGCCGGGACGCAGGATGGCGGGGTCGATCATGTCCTCACGGTTGGAGGCACCGATCACGACAACGTTCTGCAGGCCCTCCACACCGTCGATCTCGGCGAGCAGCTGCGGGACGATGGTGTTCTCCACGTCCGAGCTGACACCGGAGCCACGGGTGCGGAAGAGGGACTCCATCTCGTCGAAGAAGACGATAACGGGGGTGCCCTCGCTGGCCTTCTCACGGGCCCGCTGGAAGACGAGGCGGATCTGCCGCTCCGTCTCACCGACGTACTTGTTCAGGAGCTCCGGGCCCTTGATGTTGAGGAAGAAGCTCTTGCCGGCGGCCTGGCCGGTCACCTCGGCGACCTTCTTGGCCAGCGAGTTGGCCACGGCCTTGGCGATCAGGGTCTTACCGCATCCGGGGGGCCCGTACAGCAGGACACCCTTCGGCGGCCGCAGTTCGTGCTCCTTGAACAGGTCCGGGTAGAGGTACGGGAGCTCGACGGCGTCGCGGATGGCCTCGATCTGGCCACCCAGGCCGCCGATCTGCTCGTAGCCGATGTCGGGGACCTCTTCGAGGACGAGCTCCTCGACCTCGCTCTTGGGCACGACCTCGTAGACGTAGCCGGAGCGGGGTTCGAGCAGGAGGGCGTCGCCGGGGCGGATGGTGACGTCCAGCAGCGGCTCGGCGAGCCGTACCACCCGCTCCTCGTCGGTGTGCCCGAGCACCAGGGCCCGCTCGCCGTCCTCGAGGATCTCCTTGAGTGTGACGATGTCGCCGACGCGCTCGAACTCCATGGCGTCGACCACGTTGAGCGCTTCGTTGAGCATCACTTCCTGGCCGCGCCGGAGCTCGTCGAGCTCGACGCTGGGGCTGACGTTCACCCTGAGCTTGCGGCCGCCGGTGAAGATGTCGGCGGTGCCGTCCTCGTTCGCCGTCAGGAAGACACCGAAGCCGGCCGGCGGCTGCGCGAGCCGGTCGACTTCCTCCTTGAGGGCCACGATCTGGTCACGAGCCTCACGGAGCGTGTTGGCGAGTCGCTCGTTCTGCGCGGACACGCCGGCCAGATTGGTCTGCAGCTCGACGATCCGCTCTTCGAGAATCCTCGTGTGTCGCGGAGAGTCGGCGAGCTTGCGTCGCAGGACGGCGATCTCCTGCTCAAGGTAGGCAATCTGCCCGGCCGGGTCGTCGGACCCGCGTCCCGGGCGGATGCCGCGGTTCATGTCGTCGTCGTGGGCTGCCACGGTCCTCACCTCCTCCAAGGGGAGCTGGACGCTTCCAGACCCTACCTGGGCGGGTGTCGATTGAAACCCCTAGATCACAAAGACGGTCGGGGTGTGTCCGATCTTCACCCTTGCGCTCTCCCTCACGCCAGGGGAATACCCAGCGAACATGAATGGAACCCAGCCGGAGGTAGGGTCGAAGCGTTCAACACCCGTCAGAGCTGGCCGGATTCCCGGCACGGCTCGACGTATGAAACGGCAGGAGACATGAGCGTGCAGCAGGAGGCCGGGGTCGAGGGCGAGGCACTGGAGGTCTGGATCGACCAGGACCTGTGTACCGGTGACGGCATCTGCGCCCAGTACGCGCCCGAGGTGTTCGAGCTGGACATCGACGGTCTGGCCTATGTGAAGAGCCCCGACGACGAGTTGCTCCAGGACAGGGGCGCGACAACGCCCGTTCCGCTGCCGCTTCTCACGGACGTGATCGACTCGGCGAAGGAGTGTCCGGGCGACTGCATCCACGTACGTCGGGTTTCGGACAGGACCGAGGTCTACGGACCGGACGCGGAGTGACTAGTTCTCTACGTTGCGTTACTACTGTCTGATATCTCACACGTAGCGTCGCAGAAGCCTCACACGCTGCGGGCACCGGCCGGTGCCGAGCGCACGAACGCGCCGTTCCGCCAACGCCATTTCGCGTCGCTGTGCACATCGGGGCAGCAACGCGGCACATCGGACGACGAGTAGCCGAGGAGCGTGGCCGTGACGGCGCCGTCGCGTACGGCGAAGTCGCTGACGGTGGTGCCGTCCTCGGGGTCGAGCAGGGTCGCCACCACACGCGGTGCGCCGCCGTCGCGGCCCCGGGTGAGGACGTACACGCCGTCCGGCGGGGTGCCCATCGGGGAGTCGCAGTGGACCACGGCCACCGTCTCGGGGGTGCCGTCGCCGTCGAGGTCGCCGGACGCCTTCTTCTCCACCACGGCCTTCACCGGGCCGCACTCGATGGGGAACTCCACCGTGGCCGGGTCGGGCGCCGTCACGTTCGCCGGCGCGCTTCTGGTCTCGGGGGCGGGCGACTGGGCCGCCGTGGCCGCGCCCGGCTGGAAGAGCGAGGAGAGGGCCACGACGCCGGCGACGGCTGTCGCGGTGGCGAGCCAGTGGATGGGGCGGGTGTGGGTGTGGGCGAGCTCCGGGACGGCGGAAGGCTGCACTAGGAGTGTCTCCTGAGGGCTGTGCCGGTGGGTGGCCAAGATGGTGCCACACGTCACACCGCGAGGGAACGGCGGGGTGTGCAGGTCCTGCGCCGGGGAAGTCAGAAGGGTTACGGTCCCTGCCGCTGTGTCAGCGGGGATGCCGGCTCGGGCCGCTGCGCGACGGCCGTCACCTCGGCAAGGCGGGCCACCGGAGGCCTGTTTCAGGTCAAGGGGGACACGCGCTGGTTCACCCGTCGCGGCGGCGCGGGGCAACGGCAAGGCGCCGTGGCGGAGTTCCGGAGTGGGTCCGGGAACTCCGCCACGGCGCCTGTGCGTTGTGCGGGCGGCGGGCCGTGTCAGCGGCCGGTGCCGCCGTCGGCGTTGGGGCCGACGTAGTCCTCGCCGTAGGCGCCCTTGGCGGGGCGGCGGCGGCGCATGGGCGGCTCGACGCCGTCGGCGAGGCGGCGGGCCGTGAGCAGGAAGCCGGTGTGGCCGATCATCCGGTGGTCCGGGCGGACGGCCAGGCCCTCGATGTGCCAGTTGCGGATCATCGTCTCCCAGGAGGTCGGCTCGTTGAAGCAGCCGATCTCGCGGATGGACTCGACGGTCCGGGCGAGCTGGGTGGTGGTCGCCACGTAGCAGCACAGGATGCCGCCGGGGACCAGCGCCTTGGAGACGGCCTCCAGGCACTCCCAGGGGGCGAGCATGTCGAGGATGACGCGGTCGACGTCGGCGTCGGACAGGTTGTCCTGGAGGTCGCCGACGGTGAGCTGCCAGGCGGGGTGCGGGCCGCCGAAGTAGCGCTCCACGTTCGCCTGGGCGATCTCGGCGAAATCCGCGCGGCGCTCGTAGCTGTGCAGCATGCCCTGGTCGCCGATGGCGCGCAGCAGGAAGCTGCTGAGCGAGCCCGAGCCGACACCGGCCTCCACGACGCGGGCGCCGGGGAAGATGTCGGCGAAGGCGAGGATCTGCCCCGCGTCCTTCGGGTAGACGACGGCTGCCCCGCGGGGCATGGACAGGACGTAGTCGGGGAGCAGGGGGCGCAGCGCGAGATAGGCGACGTTTCCCGTGGTGCGGACAACGCTGCCCTCGGGAGCGCCGATCAGTTCGTCGTGCGGGAAGGAACCCTTGTGGGTGTGGAAGTTCTTCCCGGCCTCGAGCGTGAACGTGTAGTGGCGGCCCTTGGGGTCGGTCAGCTGTACCTGGTCCCCGACCTTGAAGGGCCCGCGCCTGCGGGCGGCACCGGTCGGTTCGGACATGTGACCAGCCTACCGGCACCTGAGAGGCCTTCCGACCACGGTCCGGCCTCTAGGAGGGACGGGCCATGGCCTTCACGAAGGCTCGTTCCACGTCGGCCGCGGACAGGACGCCGTAGATCTCGCCGGTCTCCTCGACCACCAGGTACTCGGTCGCGGGGGTCGCCCGGAGCGCGTCCAGGAGCTCCTCGCCGGACAGTTCCGCGGAGACACGCATGCCGTCGGTCAGGTCCTGGGCGAGGCCGCTGACCGCGACCCAGGGGCGGCGGTGTTCGGGTACGCCGACGATGGCGGCCTCGCGGACGAGGGAGACGGGGTTGCCGTGGGCGTCGACGACGACCAGGGCGCGGGCGCCGGCGGCGTTGGCACGGCGCAGGGCCTCCGAGAGGGGCGTGTGGGTCTCGACCGGGACGGCACGGCGGGTGAGCGCGCGGGCGCGCAGTTCGGGGAGGTGCTCGCGCAGGCGGGCCATGCGCAGGCTGTTGCCGGCGCCGGTCCAGATGATCGCGGCGAGGATGGCGGCGAGCAGGGCGTCCAGGACGGTGTCCATGCCGACGTTGTCCACGGCGTCGGTGCCGAGGGCGCCGGACTGGGTCAGCAGGGGCAGGCCGATCAGGACGGAGACGGCGAGGGCGCGGCCGACCCAGGCGGCGGCCACGGTGCCGGTCATCGGCTTGCCGGTGATCTTCCAGACGACCGCGCGGAGCATGCGGCCGCCGTCCAGGGGCAGGCCGGGCAGGAGGTTGAACGCGGCCACGATCAGGTTGGAGATCATCAGGCCGGCCAGCAGGAAGCCCGGAACCGTGTCGGGTTCCACGGCCTGCAGGGCCGCGTAGAAGACGCCGGCCAGGGCGAGGGAGAGCAGCGGTCCGACGAAGGCGAGGACGAACTCCCGGCCGGGGGTCTCGGCCTCCTTCTCGATCTCGGAGACGCCGCCGAAGAACTGGAGCTGGATGCGGCGGACGGGGAGCTTGAAGCGGAGGGCGGCGACCGTGTGGGCCAGCTCGTGCACCAGCACGGACGCGTAGAAGGCGACCGCGAAGAACAGGGAGACCAGGTACCGGGCGGCGCCGAGCTCGGGCAGCACGCGCTCCAGCTGTCCGCCGAACACCCAGGTGATCAGCGCGGCGACGAGGAACCAGCTGGGCGCGACGTAGACGGGCACGCCGAACGGCCGTCCCATCAGCAGTCCGCCGCGCGGCTCCGGGCGCTGGGGCGCGGGGCCCTTGCCGTCGGCCGAGTGCGCGAGGTGGCGGTCACCGGTGCCGGGGGTGGCGTGCCGGCCGGTCGTATCGGCCCTGCCCGCGGCCGGGTCCGTGTGCGGACCGGTGGCGTAGGCACGGTCGGGGTGCGCGTCGCCTTCCGGCGACCGGCTGCTGCCGTCGTGGTCGCCGTGGGCGGGGGCCTTGCGCAGAGCGTCGGGCTCGGGGCGGTCGGGGTGCGCGGCGGCGTCCGCCGGCTGACTGCCGTCGTCCTCGCGGTGGGTATCGGCCTCGGGGCGGTCCGGGTGCGCGGCGGCATCCTCCGACCGGCGACTCCGGTCGTCCCCGCCGTGGGCGGGAGCCCTGCGAAGGGCATCCGCCTCCGGGCGGTCCGGGTGCGCGTCGCTCCCGGAAGGGCGGCTGCCGGGGTCGTCCTGAGCGGAGTCCTCGGGGCGGCCCGCGTGCGGGGCGGCCTCCGAACGGGGGCTGTCGGCGTCCTCGCCGCGCGCGGAGGCCTCGGCGTGGTCGGGGTGTTCCCGGGGTGACGCTTCCGGGGGGCCGCCGGTGGTGGAGGGCTCATCCGCTGCCGGGTCGGCCGCCGGTTCGGGTGTCTGCCCGGACGGGTGGTCGTCCGGCCGGGTCGGCGGCGTCGTGGCAGGGGCGTCGTCGTCGCTCGTGGAGGTGAACCGCCGTACGTCCGTGGACCGTTCGTCGGCGGAGGTGGGGTCGGTGGCCGGGGCCGGAGGCCCTGCGTGGCGCTCGGCCGACTCCTCGTTGCCGGACCGCGGCTGCCCGCGCCCGCCGCTCTCGTCCACCGGTGTCCCCTCGTTCGCATCGTCTCCCGCGCCTGCCGGACGGGAGGGTATCGAGTCGATGGTATGCGTCCGTCGAGGTGCCTTCCGCCCCGGCACCCCTGAGTTTCCCTCAGTCCCGTCTCCTCACTCCCGCCCGCGGCGTAACCGCGGCTGGGTCACTGTCAGTGGCGGGCCGTATGGTCTGGGGCATGGAGACGAGCACCGAGGGCGCGGCGCAGCCCGACAGCAGCCCTGCCGCGGCGGTGGATCCGCCGGCCCGGGCCGGGCTGGTGGAGGCGGCCGTCGAGACGACGGAGACAGCAGGGGAGACGGCGGCCGGGACCGCTGCCGAGACCGCGCCCCCGGCCAAACCGCCCGCCTCGCTGTCCCCCTCGCGTGCCAGTGACTTCATGCAGTGCCCGCTGCTCTACCGCTTCCGGGTCATCGACCGGCTGCCGGAGAAGCCGAGCGAGGCGGCGACGAGAGGGACGCTGGTGCACGCGGTCCTGGAGCGCCTCTTCGACGCCCCGGCGGCGGAGCGCACGGCGCCGCGGGCGAAGTCGCTGATCCCGGGCCAGTGGGACCGGCTGCGGGAGACGCGGCCGGAGGTCGTGGAGCTGTTCGCCGACGATCCGCAGGGCGAGCGGCTGGCGCGCTGGCTGGGCGAGGCCGAGCAGCTCGTCGAGCGCTGGTTCAGCCTGGAGAACCCCAGCCGGCTGGAGCCGGCCGAGCGGGAGCTGTTCGTCGAGGCCGAGCTGGAGTCCGGGCTGCGGCTGCGCGGGATCATCGACCGGGTCGACGTGGCGCCCACGGGCGAGGTCCGGATCGTCGACTACAAGACGGGCAAGGCCCCCAGGCCCGAGTACTCCGAGGGCGCCCTGTTCCAGATGAAGTTCTACGCCCTGGTCGTCTGGCGGCTGAAGAACGTGGTCCCGAGGCGGCTTCAGCTGGTCTACCTCGGCAGCGGTCAGGTACTGACGTACGACCCCGTCCTCGCCGACCTGGAGCGCGTCGAGCGCAAGCTGCTCGCGCTGTGGGAGGCGATCCGGCTGGCGACCGAGACGGGCGACTGGCGGCCGCGCCCCACGAAGCTGTGCGGCTGGTGCGACCACCAGGCCCACTGCCCGGAGTTCGGCGGCACTCCCCCGCCGTACCCGCTGCCGCTGCCGCCGCGGGTGACCGGCCAGGGCGGCTGAGCCCGGCGGCCTGGCGCAGGGCAGAATGGGGCCGGACTAGCGAAGGAGACTTACGTGGCCATCCGCGTCCTACTGGTCGACGACCAGCCACTGCTCCGTACGGGCTTCCGGATGATCCTGGAGGCCGAGCAGGACCTCGCGGTCGTCGGCGAGGCCGGAGACGGCCTCCAGGCGCTGGACCAGGTGCGGGCGCTGCAGCCCGATGTGGTCCTGATGGACATCCGCATGCCGCGGATGGACGGTGTGGAGGCGACCCGTCAGATCACCGGCCCCGGGCGGGACGGTCCGGCGAAGGTCCTGGTGCTGACCACCTTCGACCTCGACGAGTACGTGGTGGAGGCCCTGCGGGCCGGTGCCAGCGGCTTCCTGCTCAAGGACGCCCCGGCCAACGAGCTGGTGCAGGCGATCCGGGTCGTGGCCGCGGGTGAGGCGATGCTCGCGCCGAGCATCACCAGGCGGCTGCTCGACAAGTACGCCACGCATCTGCCGTCGGGCGAGGAGCCGGTGCCGGACACGCTGCACACGCTCACCGACCGCGAGGTGGAGGTGCTGAAGCTGGTGGCGCGGGGGCTGTCCAACGCCGAGATCGCCGCCGACCTGTTCGTCAGCGAGACCACCGTCAAGACGCACGTCGGGCATGTGCTCACCAAGCTGGGCCTGCGCGACCGCGTGCAGGCCGCGGTGTACGCGTACGAGAGCGGGCTGGTGCGCCCCGGCGCACAGTAGACACCCGGACACACAGAGGGCGCCCCCTGCCGAGCAGGGGGCGCCCTCTTCCTTCACGCACGCGGGTGCGTCAGGCGTCCTTGCTCAGCTCCCAGAAGCGGAACACGGTGGACGCGTCGAGGCAGTACTCCAGTCCGTAGACACCGTCGCGGACGACCGCGTACTGCTTGGCCTGCCACACCGGCAGGACGGGCAGTTCGTCGGCGACGATGTCCTGGAGCTCACCGAACTCCTTGTCCGTGGCGGCGCGGTTGGTCAGGGCCGCGGTGCGCGGGATGAGCGAGCCGGTGATGGTGCTGTTGTCGTAGTTGTTGTTCAGCACGTTGCCCTTGCCGAAGAAGGGGGCCGTGAAGTTGTCGGCGTCGGGGTAGTCGGGCACCCAGCCCTTCACGTAGACGCCGTACTTGCCGGCGGCGATGTCCTTCTCGTACTGGCCGAAGGGGACGGACTTGACGGTGGCGTCGAACAGGCCGCTCGCGTTGAGCTGGCCGGCGATGGCGTTCAACTCCTGGTCGGTGGCGGGGCCGTAGCGGGACGGCGTCGACCAGAGGGTCAGCTTCACCTTGCCGTTGATGCCGTCGGCGCGCAGTGCCTCGGCCGCCTTGGACTTGGAGGGGCGGGCGCCGTAGGTGTCGAAGAAGGCCGTGTTGTGGCCGGCGATTCCCGCGGGGATGATCGAGTACAGCGGAGTCGCGGTGCCCTGGTAGACGTCCTTGATGAGGGCTTCGCGGTCGAGCAGGTGGGCGATGGCCTTGCGCACGCCGGGCTTTCCGGCGACCGGGTCGTCCATGTTGAACACCAGGTGCTGGACCTCGGCGCTGCTGCCCTCGACGACCTCGACGCCGGTGCCGTCGTCGGCCTTCTCCATGTCCGCGATGTCGCCGGCGGTCAGGCCGCGGTAGGCGATGTCGACCTCCCCGCCCTGGATGGCCTGCTTCAGGGCGGTCTGGTCGCCGTCGAAGAACTTGAGCGTCACGCCGGCGTTCTTCACCTCGGCGGTGCCCTTGTAGTTCTCGTTGACGGAGAAGACGGCCTGCTCGTCGTCGATCGAGTCGAGCTGGTAGGGGCCGGAGCCGACGGCCTTGCCGTCCTTGCGCAGCCCGTCCGCGTCGTACTCGCGGTGGTCGACGATGGAGCCGGCGCCCGAGGCGATCTTGCTCGGGAAGGTGGCGTCGGCCGTGTTGAGCCGGAAGACGACCGTCTTCTCGTCGGGCGTCTCGACCTTGTCCAGCGTGGGGAACATGATCGCGGGCCCGTCGGGGTCGTTGATCTTCAGCATGCGGTCGAAGGAGAACTTGACGTCCTCGGAGGTGAGCTCGTCACCGTTGCTGAACTTGAGGCCGTCCTTCAGCGTGCACTTGTAGACCGTGGTCTGCGTGTCACTGAAGGAGCAGCTCTCGGCTGCCTCCGGTTGGGGTTCCGTGGCGCCCTTGGGGAAGCTGAGCAGCGACTGGAAGACGTTGTTGAACAACAGCCAGGAGCCGGGGTCGTAGCCGGATGCCGGGTCGGTGGCCAGGACGTCGTCCGACATCCCCACCACCACGTTGGAGTCGTCCCCCGCGGAGTCTCCGGTCTCCGTGCCACAGCCGGTCAGCAGGCCGGAGGCGAGCCCCGCCACGAGGGGCAGGACCGGCCACTGGTTGCGTATGTTCACGTGTGTGCCCTGTCGTCGGTTCTCGAGAACGCCCGGAGCATGTCCCTGGCTCCGGGCACGGTTCCCCGGGGGCCGCGGTCACCGGCCCCGGGGTTCCCATGGGTCCGTCAGCCACTCACGCCCCGGCCGAGCTCCCACAACTGGAGCGTCGACGAGGAGTTGAGGGCGTACGCGGTACCCGTGATGTCGTCGCGCGCGGCGACGTACTGCTTGCCCTGCCACAGCGGCAGCACCGGCACGTCGGAGGCGACGATGTCCTGAATGTCCGTCAGGCTCGTGGAGGCGGACAGCCGGTCCGCCTCACGGCGCGACTCCGGGATCAGGGTGTTGCGGATCCGGCTGTTGTCGTACGGCGAGCCGAGGGTGTTGTCCTTGTCCAGGAACGGCGCGAGGAAGTTGTCGGCGTCCGGGAAGTCCGGGAACCAGCCCATGCCGTAGACGTCGTACTCGCCCTTCTTCTCAGCCGGGCGGAAGGTGTCCCACGGCGTGCCCTTGATGCTGACGTCGAACAGCCCGCTGGAGTTCAGCTGGTCGCGGAGGACCTGGAACTCCTGCTTGGTGGCCGGACCGTAGTGGTCGGTGGTGTAGTGCAGCGTCAGCTTCACCGGGGTGGTGACGTTGGCCTGGTTGAGCAGCAAGCGCGCCTTGGTGACGTTCGGGTCGCCGTACTTGTTGAAGAACGAGTTGGAGTGGCCGGTGACGCTGGCCGGGACGAGCGAGTACAGCGGCTCGGCCTGCGATCCGTAGACCTTGGAGATCAGCTCGCTGCGGTTGACGACCTGGGCCATCGCCTGGCGTACGGCCTTGGACTTCACGGTCGGGGCGTCGGTGTTGAAGCCCAGGTAGCGGATCTCCAGGCCGGGCATCTCGACGAGGTCGATGTCGGTGTCCGCGTCGCCCGAGAGCTTGCGGATCTGCTCGGGCGACATCGCGCGGGTCATCAGGTCGATGTCGCCCTTGTGCAACGCCGTGCCCATGGCGTCGGCGTCCTTGAAGGCGACCATCTCGGCCTTGTCGTTGTTCACCTTCAGGCTCCCCTTGTAGGAGGGGTTCCGGGTGAACCGGGCCTTGACCATCTCGTTGTTCTCGACCTCGGCCTTGAGCGTGTACGGGCCGGAGCCCTCGAGGTCGAAGCCGTCGCGCAGCTTGTTCTTCGGGTAGTCGTCGGGGTCGACGATGCCGGCGACCGGGGTCGACAGCTTGTACGGGAAGGTCGCGTCGGCGGTCTTGAGGTGGAAGATGACCTCGCGGTCGCCCTGCGTCTCGACGGTGTCGATGGTGGACAGCAGCGCGAACACGCCGCTGTCGGCCTTGAGGGAACGGGCGCGGTCGATGGAGTACTTGACGTCGGCCGCGGTGACGGGGTCGCCGTTCGCGAACTTCAGGCCATCGCGCAGGGTGCAGGCGTAGCGCTCGTTGCCGGTGTCGGTGAAGCCGCACCGCTCGGCGGCCTCGGGTACCGGCTCGCCCTCGCCGCGCGGCTGGATCATCAGGGTCTGCACGGTCTGGCGCAGGATGTTCCAGGTGCCGACGTCGTAGGCGTACGCCGGGTCGAGGGGTGCGGGGGCGTCCTTCGAGGCCGTGAACCGGTCCGTGGTGCCGACGACGATCGCGTCGCCGTTGTCGCTCCCGCTGTCGGTCCCGCCGCAGGCGGCGAGCACCGGCGCGAGCAGGCCGATCACGGCCGGCAGCACCAAAGTCTTGCGGTTCATGCTCGAGTTTCTCCAGAGCTGTCGACTCCGTGTACCCGGCATGCAGGGGTGGCGCAGCGGATCACGGGGGTGGGGCGATGTTCTCGCGTCGAGATTAGTCGCGGTCTGCAGGAGGGTTCGCCGCCACCGGAGTTGAGCACCCATCACGCTGCGGAACCGGGCGTGGACGCACCGAAAACCCGACAGCGGAAGCTTTGGTGCAGCGTTCCATCAATCGGGACACAAGGGCACGCCGACAGCCCTCTTGAGGGGGTGCGCAGCACGCGCCGGACCTGCTGTCGACCCCGGCCCGCGTGGGGAACGTCACACTCGTAAACGGGTGCGAGAGTACGGGAATTCGATCCTCCGGGGAGTTCGAATTCACCTTCGGAATTACCGTCCTAACGCCGCTGCACGCTGGGTGAACAGCTAGCGCATTTCCGTCATCAGGCCGTGCAGAAATGTCAGGTCGACCTCTTCGAGAGAGGTGACGACCGTGCGCCTGAGGGCCGGGGCGATGGGGGCCACGGAGGGCACCGCCACGACCTGGCAGCCCGCGGCCTCGGCGGCGGCGACTCCGGTCGCGGTGTCCTCGATGACGGCGCACCGGGCGGGGTCGGCGCCGAGGCCGGCGGCGGCCGCCAGGTACGGGTCGGGGTGGGGCTTGGTGCGCGGCACCTCGTCACCGGCCACCGTCAGGGCGAAGTGGTGCGCGCCCAGGGAGGTCAGCACCCGGTCGATGATGCGCCGGTGCGAGGCGGAGACGAGGGCCGTGGGGATCTCGTACTCGTACAGTTCGGCCAGCAGCCGGCCGGCGCCGGGCATCAGCGGCAGGGCGCGGCCGATGCGCTCCTCGAAGCCGTCGTTCAGGAGCACGGTGAGCTCGTCGAGGGTGATGTCGGCGCCGGTGGCCTCGATCAGGAACCCGGCGCTGCGGGTCATGGGGCCGCCGACCACTACGTGGCGCCAGGACTCGTCGAGCACGTGGCCGAGGGAGGCGAAGACCTCGACCTCGACGTCCCACCAGAAGCCCTCCGTGTCCACCAGGGTGCCGTCCATGTCGAGCAGCACGGCTTGCAGAGCTGAACCTTCGGCCGTAAGGGTGCCGAGCGCGCGGACCGTACTGGTCATCCACGTACCTCCTTGAGGGACATTCAGGCCGGTTCCCAGGAGGGAACCGGCCTGCGGTGGACCGACCAGTCTACGTCGTGCGCGGACGAAACGCTTCTTTTGGCCCGGGCGCCCGGGAGGGGCTCAGCGGGCGTTGAAGTACTTCGCCTCCGGGTGGTGGATCACGATGGCGTCCGTGGACTGCTCGGGGTGCAGCTGGAACTCCTCGGACAGGTGGACGCCGATGCGCTCCGGCTGGAGCAGGTCGGCGATCTTCGCGCGGTCCTCCAGGTTGGGGCAGGCGCCGTAGCCGAGGGAGAAGCGGGCGCCCCGGTACTTCAGCTCGAACATGCCCTGCATCTCGTCCGGGTCCTCGCCGGCGAAGCCGAGTTCCGAGCGCACGCGCGCGTGCCAGTACTCGGCGAGCGCCTCGGCCAGCTGCACGGACAGGCCGTGCAGCTCGAGGTAGTCGCGGTAGGCGTTGGCCTCGAAGAGCCGCGCGGTCTCCTCGCCGATGCGCGAGCCGACGGTGACGACCTGGAGGCCGACGACGTCGGTCTCGCCGGACTCCTCCGGGCGGAAGAAGTCGGCCAGGCACAGGCGCCGGCCGCGGCGCTGGCGCGGGAAGGTGAAGCGGGTGCGCTCGTTGCCCTGCTCGTCCAGGATGATCAGGTCGTCGTCCTTGGAGACGCACGGGAAGTAGCCGTAGACCACGGCCGCCTCCAGCAGGTTCTCCGTCTGGAGCTTGTCCAGCAGCCCGCGCAGCCGGGGCCGGCCCTCGCTCTCGACGAGTTCCTCGTACGACGGGCCCTCGCCGGTGCGGGCCTGCTTCAGGCCCCACTGGCCCTTGAAGAGGGCGCCCTCGTCGAGCCAGCTCGCGTACTCCTTGAGCTGGATGCCCTTGATCACGCGGGTGCCGCGGAAGGGCGGCTCGGGGACCGGGTTGTCGGTGGCGACGTCGGAGCGGACGTGCCCCTCCTCGGGGCGCTCCTCCACGGCGGCCGGGGCGGCGGCCCGGACCCGGCGCTGCTTCAGCTCGGGCAGCTTCGCACCGGGCACGCCCCGCTTGACGCCGATCAGGGCGTCCATCAGGCGCAGGCCCTCGAAGGCGTCGCGGGCGTAGCGGACCTCGCCCTCGTAGATCTCGTGCAGGTCCTGCTCGACGTAGGCGCGGGTGAGGGCGGCGCCGCCGAGGATCACCGGGAAGCGGGCGGCGAGGCCGCGGGTGTTGAGCTCCTCCAGGTTCTCCTTCATGATCACCGTCGACTTGACCAGGAGACCGGACATGCCGATGACGTCGGCCTTGTGCTCCTCGGCGGCGTCCAGGATCGCCGAGACCGGCTGCTTGATGCCCAGGTTGACGACGTTGTAGCCGTTGTTGGTCAGGATGATGTCGACGAGGTTCTTGCCGATGTCGTGCACGTCGCCGCGCACGGTGGCCAGCACGATGGTGCCCTTGCCGGCCTCGTCGGTCTTCTCCATGTGCGGTTCGAGGTGGGCGACGGCCGTCTTCATCACCTCGGCCGACTGCAGGACGAACGGCAGCTGCATCTGGCCGGAGCCGAACAGCTCACCGACGACCTTCATGCCCTCCAGCAGCGTCTCGTTGACGATGTCCAGGGCCGGGCGGGACTGCAGGGCCTCGTCGAGGTCGGCCTCCAGGCCGTTCTTCTCGCCGTCGATGATGCGCCGCTTCAGGCGCTCGTCCAGCGGCAGGGCGGCCAGTTCCTCGGCCTTGCCGGCCTTGAGGGACTTGGCGGTGGCGCCCTCGAACAGCTGCATCAGCTTCTGCAGCGGGTCGTAGCCCTCGGCGCGGCGGTCGTAGATGAGGTCCAGAGCCGTCTGGACCTCTTCCTCGCTGAAGCGGGCGATCGGCAGGATCTTGCTCGCGTGCACGATCGCCGAGTCCAGGCCCGCCTTGACGCACTCGTCGAGGAAGACGGAGTTCAGCAGGATGCGGGCGGCCGGGTTGAGGCCGAAGGAGATGTTGGACAGGCCGAGCGTGGTCTGCACCTTCGGGTGGCGCCGCTTCAGCTCGCGGATGCCCTCGATGGTGGCGATGCCGTCCTTGCGGGACTCCTCCTGGCCGGTGCAGATGGTGAAGGTCAGGCAGTCGACGAGGATGTCCTCCTCGTGGATGCCCCAGTTGCCCGTCAGGTCGTCGATGAGCCGCTCGGCGATCTCGACCTTCTTCTCGGCGGTGCGGGCCTGGCCCTCCTCGTCGATGGTCAGCGCGATCAGCGCGGCTCCGTGCTCCCTGGCCAGCTGGGTGACCTTGGCGAAGCGGGACTCGGGGCCCGCGCCGTCCTCGTAGTTCACCGAGTTGATCACCGCGCGGCCGCCGAGCTTCTCCAGCCCGGCCCGGATCACCTCCACCTCGGTGGAGTCCAGCACGATCGGCAGCGTCGAGGCGGTGGCGAAGCGGCCGGCCAGTTCCTCCATGTCGGCGACGCCGTCGCGGCCGACGTAGTCCACGCACAGGTCGAGCATGTGCGCGCCCTCGCGGATCTGCTCGCGGGCCATCTCCACGCAGTCGTCCCAGCGGCCGTCCAGCATGGCCTCGCGGAACTTCTTCGAGCCGTTGGCGTTGGTGCGCTCGCCGATGGCCAGGTAGGAGGTGTCCTGGCGGAACGGCACCGACTGGTACAGCGACGCCGCGCCCGGCTCGGGCTGGGGGCTGCGCTCGCTCGGGGTGACGTCCCGGACGCGCTCCACCAGCTGGCGCAGGTGCTCCGGCGTGGTGCCGCAGCAGCCGCCGACCAGGGACAGGCCGTAGTCCCGGACGAAGTTCTGCTGGGCGTCGGCCAGGCCCTCGGGGTCGAGCGGGAAGTGGGCGCCGTCCTTGGTGAGGATCGGCAGGCCGGCGTTCGGCATGCACAGCAGCGGGATGCGCGAGTGGCGCGTCAGATAGCGCAGGTGCTCGCTCATCTCGGCCGGGCCGGTGGAGCAGTTCAGGCCGATCATGTCGATGCCGAGCGGCTCCAGCGCGGTCAGCGCCGCGCCGATCTCCGAGCCGAGCAGCATGGTGCCGGTGGTCTCGAAGGCCATCGAGCACAGCAGGGGCACCTCGACGCCGGTGGCCTCCATGGCCCGGCGGGCGCCGAGAATGGAGGCCTTCGTCTGGAGCAGGTCCTGCGTGGTCTCCACGAGCAGCGCGTCGGCGCCGCCGGCGAGCAGGCCCTCGGCGTTGGCCTGGTAGCCGTCGCGGATGGTGCCGTAGGTGACGTGGCCGAGCGTGGGCAGCTTGGTGCCGGGGCCGATCGAGCCGAGCACCCAGCGCGGCCGGCCGTCCCGGGCGGCGTACTCGTCGGCCGCCTCGCGGGCGATCCGGGCACCCGCCTCGGACAGTTCGTGCACACGGTCGGAGATCTCGTACTCCGCCGCGGCCGTGTGGTTGGCGCCGAAGGTGTTGGTCTCGACGCAGTCGACGCCGACCGCGAAGTACGCGTCGTGGACGGAACGGACGATGTCCGGCCGGGTCACGTTGAGGATCTCGTTACAGCCTTCGAGATTCTCGAAGTCCTCGAGCGTCGGGTCCTGCGCCTGGAGCATGGTGCCCATGGCCCCGTCGGCCACGACCACACGGCTGGCCAGGGCCTCTCGGAGGGCGGACACGCGGGTCCGGCTGTCGGAAGGGGTCGGTGGCAACGAGGCCATGTAAAGGGCTCCCTCGAATGCGACGGCTGTCGGCTATGCGGCTTCCCGGACACACGGGGGGCATCCGGGGGAACGGCGCACGGCGCCAGCGTAACCGGGTGCGGGCCGCTATGGGCAGGGCGTCCACGGGACGGACGCGAATGGCGCCTCTGATCGCCCTTGTGGCACTGATGCCCCTGATGTGCCACCCGCCGACGCAACAAATGGTGACCGCCATTAGCGAGAGGTCGGCATCGACCGGTAGTGTTCGGCATTGCCGAACAAAGGCTGCGGGCGCCGCTGGTCGGCGGTCGAAGGGGACGGAGGCAGTACGGCGATGGCACGGAACATCCAGTCGCTCGAACGGGCGGCCGCGATGCTGCGGCTGCTCGCGGGCGGCGAGCGGCGGCTCGGCCTGTCGGACATCGCCTCGTCGCTGGGCCTGGCCAAAGGCACCGCTCACGGCATCCTGCGCACCCTCCAGCAGGAGGGCTTCGTGGAGCAGGACGACACCTCGGGGCGCTACCAGCTCGGCGCGGAGCTGCTGCGCCTGGGCACCACCTACCTCGACGTGCACGAGCTGCGGGCGCGCGCCCTGGTGTGGACCGACGACCTGGCCCGCTCCAGCGGCGAGAGCGTCTACCTGGGCGTGCTGCACCAGCAGGGCGTGCTGATCGTGCACCACGTGTTCCGGCCCGACGACAGCCGCCAGGTCCTGGAGATCGGGGCCATGCAGCCGCTGCACTCCACGGCTCTGGGCAAGGTGCTCTCCGCCTACGACCCGGTGGCGCACAGCGAGGCCCTGGAGGCCGACCGCAAGGCGTTCACGGACCGGACCGTGTGCGAGCCGGAGGACTTCGAGCACATCCTCGACGTCACCCGCGCGCGCGGTTACGCGGCGGACGTCGAGGAGACCTGGGAGGGCGTCGCCTCCCTGGCCGCGCCCATCCACGACCGGCGGCGCATGCCGGTCGGCGCGGTCGGCATCACGGGCGCCGTGGAGCGGCTGTGCCGGCCCGACGAAGAGCGAGCGCTGCGCCCCGAGCTGATCGCGGCGGTCCGGGACTGCGCCCGCGCGGTCTCACGGGATCTGGGTGCCGGGCGCTTCTGACAGGGACACGGAAGGACCGGGACGCCACGGGGCGTTCCGGTCCTCGGCATGCCCGCGCACGGGCCGCCGGCGAACCGCGCTGGAGATCCACGAGGCCGCGGCGATCAGTAACGATCGTGTTTTCGACAACACAGCCCTTGACGTGCTCGTAACGCCGAAGCAAGACTCCCGTCCATCGGTCGACATTGTCGAACAGCTACCGGCAATACGCGCTAGAGTGTGACAACGCCAGGCCGGTACAGAACTTCACCCCTGGACGAAGGACAAAGGAGTCGCGGGTGTCCAGCTCCGACATCTTCATCGGCGAGACCATCGGTACCGCCATACTCATCCTCCTCGGCGGCGGAGTCTGCGCCGCCGTCACGCTGAAGGCCTCCAAGGCCCGTAACGCCGGCTGGCTCGCCATCACCTTCGGGTGGGGCTTCGCGGTGCTCACGGCGGTCTACACGTCGGCGCCGCTGTCCGGCGCCCATCTGAACCCCGCCGTGACCCTCGCGATCGCGATCAAGGACGGCGACTGGAAGAACGTCCCGGTCTACTGGGCCGGACAGATCCTGGGCGCCATGATCGGTGCCGCCCTGGTCTGGATCGCCTACTACGGCCAGTTCCAAGCCCACCTCACCGACCGCGAGATCGTCGGCGGTCCGGGCGCGCAGGACACGGCCAAGGCCGTCGAGGCCCAGGAGAAGGCCGCCGGCCCCGTGCTGGGCATCTTCTCCACCGGGCCCGAGGTCCGGGTCGCCTGGCAGAACGTCGCCACGGAGATCATCGGCACCGTCGTGCTGGTGCTCGCCGTGCTCACGCAGGGCCTGAACGACAAGGGCAACGGCCTGGGCACGCTGGGCGCGCTGATCACCGCGCTCGTGGTGGTGTCCATCGGCCTGTCCCTCGGCGGCCCGACGGGCTACGCGATCAACCCGGCGCGTGACCTCGGTCCGCGCATCGTGCACGCCCTGCTGCCCCTGCCCAACAAGGGCGGCTCCGACTGGGGCTACGCCTGGGTCCCGGTGGTCGGTCCGCTGATCGGCGGCGCCATCGCGGCAGGCATCTACAACGTCGCATTCGCTTAGGAAGCAATCCTCGCGCCCGTCGCGAAACTTCCAGCACGCGCCGTACGTAAAGCCCCTTAAACCCGGAATTATCAGGAGCACACAGTGACCGACGCGCACACCGCCGGCCCCTTCATCGCCGCCATCGACCAGGGCACCACCTCGTCCCGCTGCATCGTCTTCGACCGTGACGGCCGGATCGTGTCCGTCGACCAGAAGGAACACGAGCAGATCTTCCCGAAGCCGGGCTGGGTCGAGCACAACGCCACCGAGATCTGGACGAACGTCCAGGAGGTCGTCGCCGGGGCCATCGAGAAGGCCGGCATCACCCGCGACGACATCAAGGCCATCGGCATCACCAACCAGCGCGAGACGACCGTGCTGTGGGACAAGAACACCGGTGAGCCCGTCCACAACGCCATCGTCTGGCAGGACACCCGCACCGACGCCCTCTGCCGCGAGCTCGGGCGCAACGTGGGCCAGGACCGCTTCCGCCGCGAGACGGGTCTCCCCCTCGCCTCCTACTTCGCCGGTCCGAAGGCCCGCTGGCTGCTCGACAACGTCGACGGGCTGAAGGAGCGCGCCGAGGCGGGCGACATCCTCTTCGGCACCATGGACAGCTGGGTCATCTGGAACCTGACCGGCGGTACCGACGGCGGCAAGCACGTCACGGACGTCACCAACGCGTCCCGCACGATGCTGATGAACCTCCACACCATGGAGTGGGACGACAAGATCTGCGAGTCGATCGGCGTCCCGAAGCAGATCCTGCCCGAGATCCGCTCCTCCGCCGAGGTCTACGGCGAGATCACCGGCGGCAAGCTCGGCGACCTGCTCGGCGGCATCCCCGTCGCCTCCGCGCTCGGCGACCAGCAGGCGGCCCTGTTCGGCCAGACCTGTTTCGCCGAGGGCGAGACCAAGTCGACGTACGGCACCGGCACCTTCATGGTGATGAACACCGGCGACAAGATCATCAACTCGTACAGCGGGCTGCTGACCACCGTCGGCTACAAGATCGGCGACCAGGACACGGTCTACGCCCTGGAGGGCTCGATCGCCGTCACCGGCTCGCTGGTGCAGTGGATGCGCGACCAGATGGGCCTGATCTCCACGGCCGCCGAGATCGAGACCCTCGCGCTGTCGGTCGAGGACAACGGCGGTGCCTACTTCGTGCCGGCCTTCTCCGGCCTGTTCGCCCCGTACTGGCGCTCCGACGCCCGCGGCGTGATCGCCGGCCTGACCCGGTACGTCACCAAGGCGCACCTGGCCCGTGCCGTCCTGGAGGCCACCGCCTGGCAGACCCGCGAGATCGCCGACGCCATGACGAAGGACTCCGGCGTCGAGCTGGCCGCCCTGAAGGTCGACGGCGGCATGACCTCCAACAACCTGCTGATGCAGACCCTCGCCGACTTCGTGGACGCCCCCGTGGTGCGCCCGATGGTCGCCGAGACCACCTGCCTCGGCGCCGCCTACGCCGCCGGCCTCGCCGTCGGCTTCTGGAACAGCACCGACGACCTGCGCGCCAACTGGCGCCGGGCCGCCGAGTGGACCCCCCGCATGGACGCGGACACCCGCGCCCGTGAGTACAAGAACTGGCTCAAGGCCGTCGAGCGGACCATGGGCTGGCTCGAGGACGAGGAGTAAGAAACAGCATGACCACTCAGTCCACCCTGAAGTCCGTGCCTGCCCTGGGGACGCGCCCGTCCTCCGGCTCGAACCCGAGCCGAGCCGAGACCAGGGAGCAGCTCGCCAAGGCGTCGTACGACCTTCTCGTGATCGGCGGCGGCATTCTGGGCATCTCCACCGCCTGGCACGCCGCGCAGTCCGGCCTCAGGGTGGCTCTGGTCGACGCCGGCGACTTCGCCGGTGCCACGTCCTCCGCCTCCTCCAAGCTGCTCCACGGCGGTCTGCGCTACCTGCAGACCGGCGCGGTGAAGCTGGTGGCGGAGAACCACTTCGAGCGCCGTGCGGTCTCCCGGCAGGTGGCTCCCCACCTGGCGAACCCGCTCACGTTCTACCTCCCCGTCTACAAGGGCGGGCCGCACGGCGCGGCGAAGCTCGGGGCGGGCGTCTTCGCCTACTCCGCGCTGTCGGCCTTCGGTGACGGCGTCGGGCACCTGCTCTCGCCGGCCAAGGCCGCGCAGGACGTGCCCGAGCTGCGCACCGAGAACCTCAAGGCCGTGGCCGTGTACGGCGACGACCAGATGAACGACGCGCGCATGGCGCTGATGACGGTCCGCGGCGCTGTCGAGGCGGGCGCGGTCGTCCTCAACCACGCCGAGGTGACGGGCCTGCGCTTCACCCAGGGCCGTGTCACCGGCGCTGAGCTCAGGGACCGTCTCTCCGGCGACGAGTTCGGCGTCAACGCCCGGCTGGTGCTGAACGCGACCGGCCCGTGGGTCGACCACCTGCGGAAGATGGAGGACCCGAACGCGGCGCCCTCCATCCGCCTGTCGAAGGGCGCGCACCTGGTCCTGAAGCGGACCTCCCCGTGGAAGGCCGCGCTCGCCACCCCGATCGACAAGTACCGCATCACCTTCGCCCTCCCCTGGGAGGACATGCTGCTGCTGGGCACCACCGACGAGGAGTTCGAGGGCGACCCGGCGGATGTCTCGGTCACCGAGAAGGACATATCCCAGATCCTCGACGAGGCCGCCTTCTCGGTCCGCGACCAGCAGCTGAGCCGTGACCTCATCACGTACGCCTTCGCCGGTCTGCGCGTGCTGCCGGGCGGCCCCGGCGACACGGCGAAGGCCAAGCGCGAGACGGTGGTGACCGAGGGCAAGGGCGGCATGCTGTCCGTCGCGGGCGGCAAGTGGACCACGTTCCGGCACATCGGCCGCACGATCATGCAGAAGCTGGAGTCGCTGCCGGGCCACCCGCTGGGCGACGACTTCGAGCCGATCAGCTCGCTGCCGAAGAAGCTGCCGCTGCCCGGCATCGCCAACCCACGCGCGGTCGCCCACCGGCTGCTGACCGACCGCCCGGCGCCCGGCCCGCGCATGGCGGCCGACACCGCCAGGCACCTGGCCACCCACTACGGCTCGCTGGCCTTCGACATCGCCCGTCTGGCCAACGAGAGCCCCGAGCTCGCCGAGCGCGTCCACCCGGACGCCCCGGAGATCTGGGCGCAGGTCGTGTGGGCCCGGGACCACGAGTGGGCCGAGACGCAGGACGACGTGCTGCGCCGCCGCACGACGCTGACGATCCGCGGCCTGGCCACGGACGACGTCCGCGCCAAGGTCCAGGACCTGCTCGACAAGAAGTAGGTACGGCCCGGGAGGGGCCCCGCCACGGGGACCGAGGGGGCTCCCGTTGCCGGAAGGGGCGGCTCCACGCCGACGGAGCCGCCCCTTCCGCGTTCCCGACGCCGTTCGGGACCCCCATAATGACCTGATACGTCGGAGGTCTTGAGCGACAGGGAGGCCGGCCATGGCAGTCACCGACGAGGCGATCGAGAAGATCAAGGGCATGATCGTCTCCGGCGCGTTGCGCCCGGGCGACCGGCTGCCCAAGGAGAGCGAACTCGCCGCCGACCTCGGCCTGTCCCGCAACTCCCTGCGGGAGGCCGTGCGCGCGCTGTCCCTCATCCGGATCCTGGACGTCCGGCAGGGCGACGGCACGTACGTCACCAGCCTCGATCCGCAGCTGCTGCTGGAGGCCCTGAGCTTCGTCGTGGACTTCCACCGCGACGACACGGTCCTGGAGTTCCTGGCCGTGCGCCGCATCCTGGAGCCGGCGGCGACGGCGATGGCGGCCCTGCGGATCAGCGAACAGCAACTCGACGCGCTCACGGCCCAGCTGGACAAGCTCGGTGACGACCCGTCCGTGGAGGACCTCGTCGCCTGCGACCTGGAGTTCCACCGGGGCATCGTGCACAGCTCGGGCAACTCCGTGCTGTGCTCGCTGCTCGACGGGCTGTCGGGTCCCACCACCCGGGCCCGGATCTGGCGCGGCCTCACCCAGGAGGACGCGGTCGGCCGCACGCTGCGCGAGCACCGGGCGATCCTCGCGGCCCTGCGGGACCGGGACGCCGAGGCGGCGCGCTCGTGGGCGACGGTGCACATCGCGAGCGTGGAGCAGTGGCTGCGCTCCACGCTGTGACCAGGGACTCACGCACAGCTCGGATGAATCCGGGGTGTTCCGCGGTGGATCGCGGGGCAGTGATGGGGTCACTCCCCCTGCAAGGGGGCTGCGGGCGCCCCCTTGGCACGCCGTAAGGTTGGGGGGTACGCGAGGGCACGTCGGAAGGAGGCGCTGGGTGATCGAGCTCGAGGGGGTTCCCGAGCTGATCGACCCGGTCATGGTGGCCGCGTTCGAGGGCTGGAACGATGCCGGCGACGCCGCCTCCACCGCGGTCGCGCATCTGGACAGGGAGTGGAAGGGCGAGGTCTTCGCGGCGCTGGACGCCGAGGACTACTACGACTTCCAGGTCAACCGGCCCACGGTGTTCATGGAAGCCGGCGTCCGCAAGATCACCTGGCCGACGACAAGACTGTCGGTGGTCCGGGTCGGCGGGGACAAGCCACGCGATCTCGTCCTGGTCCGGGGTATCGAACCGTCCATGCGATGGCGGTCGTTCTGCAACGAACTGCTCGGCTTCGCACACGAACTCGGCGTGGAACTGGTGGTCGTCCTGGGCGCCCTGCTCGGTGACACCCCGCACACCCGTCCGGTTCCGATCAGCGGGACGACGTCCGACCCTGACCTGGCCCGCCGCATGGACCTGGAGGAGACCAAGTACGAGGGGCCCACGGGCATCGTCGGCGTCCTGCAGGAGGCGTGCACGCACGCGGGCGTGCCGGCCGTCTCGCTGTGGGCGGCGGTGCCGCACTACGTGTCGCAGCCGCCGAACCCGAAGGCCACGCTGGCCCTGCTGAACCGGCTGGAGGACCTGATCGACGTGCGCATCCCGCTGGGCGAGCTGCCCGAGGACGCGCGCGCCTGGCAGGTCGGCGTGGACCAGCTGGCCGCCGAGGACAGCGAGGTCGCCGAGTACGTCCAGTCGCTGGAGGAGGCCCGGGACACCGCCGAGCTGCCGGAGGCGTCCGGCGAGGCGATCGCCCGCGAGTTCGAGCGCTATCTGCGGCGCCGGGACGGGGGCGGACCGACCGCCTCCGGCGGGCACGCCACGGCCGACGGCAGCGACAGCACGTCGTACCTGCGGGACAACCCCAGCGGCCGTACGCGGCCTCCGAAGCCGCCCAAGCCGGGCACGGACGACGAGGAGTCGTCGGAGGACTGAGCGGTCCCGAGCGGCAGCAGAAGGGGCGCCTCCCGGCCGGGAGGCGCCCCTTCGCGTGCTGTACGGCTGCAGTGCTGTACGGCTACAGCGCGACGCCCAGCAGCGCGTCCACCGCCCGGGAGACGACCCCGGGGGCGCCCTCGTCCGTGCCGCCGCTGCGCTCCTGGAGCGCGGCCCAGCGGTCGACCGCGGTGAGCGCGGCCGGGGCGTCCAGGTCGTTGGCGAGTGCCTCGCGGATCTCCGCCACGAGCGCCTCCGCCGGCGGTCCGTCGGGCCGGGACACGGCGGCCCGCCAGCGGCCGAGCCGTGCCACGGCGTCCTCGAGGACCTGGTCGGTCCACTCCCAGTCGGCGCGGTAGTGGTGGGCGAGCAGCGCGAGCCGGATGGCGGCCGGGTCGATGCCGTCGCGGCGGAGCGTGGAGACGAAGACCAGGTTGCCCTTGGACTTGGACATCTTCTCGCCGTCGAGGGCGACCATGCCGGCGTGCACGTACGCCTTGGCCATGGGGAATTCGCCGGTGAGGGCCTGGGCGTGCGAGGCGCCCATCTCGTGGTGCGGGAAGGCCAGGTCGGAGCCGCCGCCCTGGATGTCGAAGCCCATGCCGAGGTGGTCGAGGGCGATGGCCACGCACTCGATGTGCCAGCCGGGGCGTCCACGCCCGAGCGATCCGCCGTCCCAGCTGGGCTCGCCCTCCCGGGCCGCCATCCACAGCATCGGGTCGAGCGGGTTCTTCTTGCCCGGCCGGTCCGGGTCGCCGCCGCGCTCGGCGGACAGCAGCCGCATCGCCGCGGCGTCCAGCCCGGAGACCTTGCCGAAGTGCGGGTCGGACTCGACGGAGAAGTAGACGTCGCCCTCGAGTTCGTACGCCGCACCCATGTCCCGCAGCCGCTCGACGAGCGGGACGATCCCGGGTATCGCCTCGACGGCGCCTATGTACTGCCGCGGCGGGAGCATCCGCAGGGCCGTCATGTCCTCGCGGAAGAGGGCCGTCTCCTGCTCGGCGAGCCCGGCCCAGTCGATGCCGTCGCGCTGCGCCCGCTCCAGGAGCGGGTCGTCGACGTCGGTGACGTTCTGGACGTAGTGAACCTGCCGCTTGGTGTCGAGCCACACGCGCTGCACGAGGTCGAACGCGTTGTAGGTCGCCGCGTGTCCTATGTGGGTGGCGTCGTACGGGGTGATGCCACAGACGTAGATACGGGCGACGGGACCGGGGTCGAGGGTGACCAGACCACCGGTCGCGGTGTCGTGGATCCTCAGGTCGCGGCCCTGACCAGGCAGGGCGGGGACCTCGGAAGCGGGCCAGGCATGCATGCCTTGAGCCTAACCGGACTGAAGTTCCATATACGAATGGGAGCGGACCGGACGGCCGAGAAGGCGCTCTTGCGGGAGCTCGGCGGCTGTGCTGCTACACCGGGGGCCAGGGGATCGCCGGCCACTCCCCGCTGGGCTCGGGATGTTTCCCCGAGGCGAGCAGCGCGGCGACCCGCGCGCGGGTGGCCTCGATCTCCGCGCCGGTGATCAGCGGCTGGAGCCGGGCCGTGAGGGGACCGCCGTCCGCCAGATTTTTCCTGAGACCTTCGAGGACGTGGACGGCCTCCTGTGTGAGGGGCTCTCCCGCCCACCCCCACAGCAGGGTCCGCAGCTTGTTCTCGACGTTGAAGGTGACCCCGTGGTCGATCCCGTACAGCCGCCCCTCGCCGATCGGCAGCAGGTGCCCGCCCTTGCGGTCGGCGTTGTTGAGCACCGCGTCCAGCACCGCGAGCCGCCGCAGGCGCTCGTCGTCCGCGTGGACGAGGAGCGCGGTGCGGCCTTCGCCGACCTCGGCGAAGCCGATCGCCTTCCAGCCCGGCTCCGGTTCCTCGGCGTCGACCAGCGCGAGCAGCTCCGCCTCCGGCGTCGCCTCGACCCAGAGCTGGCACATGCCCTCGCCGTAGGGGCCGTCCCTCAGCACGGTGGGCGGGACGAGGCCCCAGCCGGTCGCCTCGGAGACCTCGTACGCGGCGACCTCGCGCTGGGCGAGCGTCCCGTCGGGGAAGTCCCACAGGGGCCGCTCCCCGGCGACCGGCTTGTAGATGCAGGCCGCGTCACGGCCGTCGAGGGAGACCGTGCAGTACAGGGCCGCGTTGGACGCCTCACGGATGCGTCCGCGCACGGCGAGTTCGCCCCGGGCGAGCAGTTCGGCGGCGTCCGGAGGTGTCACGCTCCGCGGCGGTATCCGTTCTGGCGCGGACATACGTGTCCTTCCGGGTCGAGCGGGAGGCTGCACAGCGGGCACGGCGGCCGCCCGGCGTTGACGATGTCGAGGGCGCGCTTGGCGAAGGCCCTCGCCTGCGCGCCGGTGAGCCGCACCCGCAGCATCGGAGGCCCGTTCTCCTCGTCCTGGAGCAGCCGCTCCTCCGCCTCGGCGAGGTCCTCCTCGGTGTCGGCGTCGAGCTCGACGAGCGCCTGCGCCTCGACGATCATCAGCTGCTCCTCGCCGTCCCAGGCGAGCGCCATCGTGCCGACCCTGAACTCCTCCTCGATGGGGGTGTCCAGCGGGGCGGTGTCGGTGATCTCCGACGGTGCGACGGCGGGGACGGCGGCGCTGCCCCCGCTACGGCGTACGACCTCGTCGAGCAGTTCGTCCATGCGTTCGGCGAGTGCGGCGACCTGGGTCTTCTCCAGGGCCACGCTGGTCACCCGGGAGCCGGCGGTGGCCTGGAGGAAGAACGAACGGCGCCCGGGCAGTCCGACCGTACCGGCCACGAAACGCTCCGGATGGTCGTAGAGGAACACCTGACGGGACACGTCCTGTCTCCATTGGAATCGTGGGAACCGTGTGACTACGGCACTGCTGCGACCGCTTCACCCTACTGCGGCCGACGATCACGGTGCGCCCGCACCACCCCCGACGGGGGCCTCCTCGCCCGGCGGTTCCTCGCGCGGCACCAGGGACGTGAAGTCGCCCGTGTCGCCGAGGCGGACGAGAAACGGACGCAGCCGCGTGTAACGGATCGCGGTGATGGAACACGGTTCAACGGAAATCCGCTGGAAGAGGTCCAGATGAAGCCCGAGTGCGTCCGCGACGAGCGACTTGATGACGTCGCCGTGCGAGCACATGAGGTAGACGGCGTCGGCGCCGTGGTCGCGCTCCACGCGCGCGTTCCACTCGCGTACGGCCTCGGCGGCGCGTGTCTGCATGGCCCGCATCGACTCGCCCCCGGGGAACGCCGCGGCGGACGGGTGCGCCTGCACGACCTCCATCAGGGGCTGGTCCTTGAGCTCGTCGAGCTTGCGCCCCGACCAGTCGCCGTAGTGGCACTCGCCGATGCGCTCGTCGGTGTGCGGGCTGAGGTCCGGCCGGGCCCGGAGAAGGGGCCGGATCGTCTCCTGGCAGCGCTGGAGCGGGCTGGTGACGATCTCGGCGAGGGGCAGTTCGGCGAGCCGCCCGGGCAGCGCGGCGGCCTGCGCCGCGCCGCGTTCGTCGAGGGCGACACCGGGTGTCCAGCCGGCGAGCAGTCCCTCGGTGTTGGCGGTGGAACGTCCGTGCCGGACCAGGATCAACGTGGGCATGCGGTCCAGCGTAGGCGCACGCGCGCGTACGGTGTCGTTCGAGTGACGGGAGACTCGCTTCGTGATCGTCGACTGTGCCATCTACCGCGAGGGACACCGGTCGGAAGGGCCGGAGGACTTCTCCGACGCCCTGGGTGAGGCCCGGGCGGCGGGCGGTTTCGTGTGGATCGGGCTGCATGAGCCGACAGAGCGCGAATTCGACGTCGTGACCCAGGAGTTCGGGCTGCATCCGCTGGCCGTCGAGGACGCCCTCAAGGCCCACCAGCGGCCCAAGCTGGAGGTGTACGACGACTCGCTCTTCGTGGTGCTGAAGCCGGTGGCGTACGAGCCGCACAGCGACACCGTCTCCACCGGAGAGATCATGATCTTCCTGGGCGACGCGTTCGTCGTCACCGTCCGGCACGGCGAGGGCGCCCCGCTCAAGGCCGTACGGCGCCGGCTGGAGCAGGAGCCGGACCTGCTGGGCACCGGTCCCACCTCCGTCCTCTACGCGGTCGCCGACGCCGCCGTCGACCACTACCTGGAGGTCGCCACCGAGCTGCAGGCCGACCTGGAGGGACTGGAGGCGGAGGTCTTCTCGCCGGACGACGGGGGCTCGCGGCACACCGCGTCCCGGATCTACAACTTCAAGCGGCAGGTCCTGGAGTTCCGCCGGGCGACCGGGCCGCTGGCCCTGCCGATGAGCCGGCTGGCGGGCACGGCACCCGCCGGCGTGGCCGTGCCGTTCGTGGACGACCGGGCGCGGCCGTTCTTCCGCGACGTCAGCGATCACCTCACGCGCGTGAACGAGTCGGTGGAGAACCTGGACCGGCTGGTGTCGGACATCCTCAACGCGCATCTGGCGCAGATGAGCGTCCGGCAGAACGACGACATGCGGAAGATCTCCGCGTGGGCGGCCATGGCCGCGATCCCCACGATGATCGCGGGGATCTACGGCATGAACTTCGAGCACATGCCCGAGCTGCGGTGGGAGTGGTCCTACCCGGCGCTGATCGCGGTGATGGCCGTGCTCGAGGTGCTGGTGTTCCGGCTGTTCAAGCGCCGGGGCTGGCTGTAGGGCGGAGCTGCGGGCGGGCCGGCTCAGGCGAACTCGGGGGCCGTGGACGCGGGTCCGCCGAGGGCGTCGCGGCGCTCGGGCATCTTCAGCGACACCATCCGGCGCCAGCCGCCCAGCCGTTCGTAGGCGTACATGGCGTGGATGCCCGCGGCGAGCACCGCCGACTTGGCCCGGGACCAGCCGAGGATGCGGCCCATGTGCGCCATGACGGCGAGGCTGACGTCCCGGTAGATCCGGATCTCGGCGAGCGCGCAGGCGCGCAGGGTCCGCTGGATGGCCCGGCCGTGGCCCGCGTAGGCGAAGCGCAGCAGTTCCTCGTGGCAGTAGGCGAGGTGGTTGTCCTCGTCGTGGGAGATCTGCTTGACGGCGCGGCCGATGTCGGGATCGTCGGCGAAGTGCTTGCGGAGCAGTTGCATCTGCTCGGAGGCGCGCTGTTCGGTGACCCTGCTGTGCGAGAGGTACGTGACGATGTCCTGGACCGTGAGCCGCTCGTCGCGGCCCAGCTGCTCGTGCGCGAGGCCGATGCCGTTCTTCTCCAGGAGCATCGTGTAGTCGGTCTCCGGCGGGACCGGGACGGGGTCGAGGCCGCGCTTCTTCAGCAGGGCGTTGAAGATCCGGCCGTGCTTGTCCTCGTCGGCGCCGTGCCGGGTGATCTTGGGGGCGAGTTCCCGCTCGCTGTCGGGGACCAGCGCGGCGATTCGGGCGTTCTCCCAGCCGCCCTGGGACTCGCCGCTCGCGGCGATGGAGCAGAACAGGGCGAAGGCCTCGTCGTCGGCGAGGATCTCCTGGAACACACTCTTGGCCGAAAGCATCGTGAGCACCTCTCCCGCGCACGTGCGCGTGCTGCGTGATTCCGCAGGTTTCCGCAAGGAACGAGTCAAATGCGGGAGGAAAGGCGCGGCAACAGGTGCGACGGACAACTCCGCCGAATGGAGGACAGGCGAGTCCGGCACGGCCGCGGGGGTCTCTGCCGCCTGGGGCGGTGAGATCCCCGCGTAACCGCGGGGGGCGCGGGGCGTTGTTCTGCGTGACGGCCGTGGCGGGGAAGACCCCCGAGCCCCCACCACGGCCGCAGACAACTCCGCCGGGTGGCGTCGTGTCAGGCGAGCCCGGCGCGCTCCAGGGCCTCGGTGCCGGCGCGGAGAGACGCGAGCCGCTCGTCGAGGGTGAAGCCGGCCGGGGCCAGGCTCAGGGTGGTGACGCCGGCCTCCGCGTAGGCCTTCATCCGGTCCGCGATCCGGTCGACGGACCCCAGCAGCGTGGTCTTGTCGATCAGCTCGTGCGGGACGGCGGCCGCGGCGCCCTGCTTGTCGCCGGACAGGTACTTGCCCTGGATCTCGGCGGCCTCCTTCTCGTAGCCCATGCGCTGGGCGAGCTGGTTGTAGAAGTTCTGCTTGGGGCTGCCCATGCCGCCGACGTACAGCGCGGTGTAGGGGCGGAAGGTGTCGGCGAGCGCGGCGACGTCCTTGTCGTCGCCGACGGCGAGCGGGACGGTCGGGCAGACGTCGAAGCCGTCGAGGGTCTTGCCGGCCTTCTCGCGCCCGGCGCGCAGGTACTTGATCGTCGTCTCCTCCAGGTGGTCGGCGGAGGGGAAGATCAGCAGGGCGCCGTCGGCGATCTCGCCGGTCTGCTCGAGATTCTTCGGGCCGATCGCGGCGATGTACAGCGGGATGTGCTCGCGCTGCGGGTGCACGGTCAGCTTGATGGGCTTGCCCGGGCCGTCGGGCAGGGGCAGCGTCCAGTGCTGCCCCTCGTAGGACAGGCGCTCGCGCGTCATGGCCTTGCGGACGATCTCGACGTACTCACGCGTGCGTGCCAGGGGCTTGTCGAACTTGACGCCGTACCAGCCCTCGGAGACCTGCGGGCCGGAGACGCCGAGGCCGAGGCGGAAGCGGCCGCCGGAGAGGGAGTCGAGGGTGGCCGCCGTCATGGCGGTCATCGCGGGCTGGCGGGCCGGGATCTGGAAGATGGCGGAGCCGACGTCGATGCGTTCGGTCTGGGCGGCGACCCAGGTCAGTACGGTGGCGGCGTCGGAGCCGTAGGCCTCGGCGGCCCAGCAGACGGCGTATCCGAGCCGGTCGGCCTCCTGGGCGACGGCCAGATTGTCCGCGTCCATTCCGGCACCCCAGTAGCCGAGGTTGATACCGAGCTGCATGCCGAATCCCCTTACCGATCAGTAACGTGCATGTGCGGAGACCTTAGCGTGCGGCTCGGCGGGGACCTAGGTGTATGGGCCCGGCCGCGGGCAGCGGTGCCGGAACAACTCGCGGCCGGATCCGCGAAATCGGCTGTCCACAGCCCACCACAGGGAAGGCTCTGGCCAGTAATCTCGGCGTTCATGGAGCAGAGGCATCTCGGCCGCACCGGCCTGCGTGTGTCCCGGATCGGGCTCGGCACCCTGACCTGGGGACGGGACACCGACGAGCACGACGCAGCGGACTTGATGAAGACGTTCTGGGAAGCGGGCGGGACCCTCGTCGACACCGCGGACGTGTACGGCGACGGAGACGCCGAGTACCTCCTCGGCAGGCTCATGGACGGCCTGGTGGCCCGCCGGGACCTGGTCATCTCGACCAAGGCCGGCAGCGTGCCGGACCCCGACCGCCGCTTCGACACCTCCCGCGGCCATCTGCTCTCCGCGCTGGACGCCTCGCTCTCCCGGCTCGGCACCGACTACGTCGACCTGTGGCACGTGCACGCCTTCGACCCGGACACCCCGCTGGAGGAGACCCTCCAGGCCCTCGACCTCGCGGTCGCGAGCGGCCGGGCCCGCTACGCCGCCGTCTCCAACTTCTGCGGCTGGCAGCTCGCCAAGGCCGCGACCTGGCAGCTGGCGGCCCCCGGCACGCGGACCCGGCTGGCGGCCACGCAGCTGGAGTACTCACTGCTCCAGCGGGGCGTCGAGCGCGAGGTGCTGCCTGCGGCGCTGGACCTGGGCATCGGGCTGCTGCCGTCCTCACCTCTGGGGCGTGGCGTGCTGACGGGCAAGTACCGGGGCGACACCACCCCGCCGGACTCGCGCGGTGCCTCGGAGCATCTCGCGCCGTTCGTCGCGCCGTACCTGGACGACACGGCCAGGCGCATCGTGGACGCCGTGACCACCGCGGCCGACGGTCTCGCGGTGACACCGCTCCAGGTGGCGCTGGCCTGGGTCCGCGACCGGCCGGGAGTGGCCGCGCCCATCGTCGGCGCGCGCAACGCGCAGCAGCTCACGGCGGCGTTGTCAGTGGAGACCCTTAGTCTTCCTGACGAGATCTGCCGGGCGCTCGACGACGTGTCGGCGCCTGTGCACCGCTATCCCGATCACGACTGGAGCACGCTGTGAGCACGGAGCCGGAGACCACGGAGGACGCCGAGCCGGGGACGCCGACCGGTGGTGCGCAGACCGAGGGGGCCGAGGAGCCCGGGGCGGATGCGGCCGGTTCCGGTGATGTGTCCGAGGCCGAGGGGGCCGAAGGGGACGCGGCCGATGCCGGTGAGGTGTCCGAGGCCGAGGCCGAGCTGCGGGCCCAGCGCCTGGAGCGGGAGCGCATCGAGCAGCGCAAGGCCGGGAAGAAGGCGCCGGTCGAGGCCGGCACCAAGCTGAGCGGCAAGGCCGCCGATCTCCTCGCGGCCGTACGGGCCGTGGAGAGCGGCGAGAAGCCGGTCGCCGCGGTGTTCGCGGAGCCCGAGCCCGCCCCCCGCCGCTCCGCCCCGGAGCCGGTCCGACGGCCACAGCCGGCCGCGGCCGGGACCGCCGCCGCGTCGACGGCCCCCGCGCCGGCCGCGGTGCAGGCCGTGCGGCAGGTGCTCGGCGAGGGCGGTGCCCCCGAGGTGCTCGCACCGCAGGTGGCCGCCGCACTCGGCGAGGGAGCCGACGAACTTCTGCGGGCCGATCCGTGGCAGCTGCTGCGGGTCGCCGGTGTGCGTCCCGAGCAGGCCGACGGGTTCGCCCGGGCCCTGCTCGGCGCCGAGTGCGGCCCGGACGACGAGCGGCGGGGCCGGGCCGTCACCGTCTGGCTCCTGGAGCAGGCCGCGCTCGCCGGTCACACGGCCCTGGAGATGCCGGCGCTCCTCGCGGCCCTGGCCCAGCGGGGCGTGCCTGACCCCAACAGTGCCGTGCAGGACGCGATCGCGGAGGGCGAGGCACTGGTCTTCCAGGACGCCCTGGAGGAGCCCGGTGGCGCGCCTGCCCGTGCGGAGGAGGAGGGCGCGGACGAGGACGACGAGGAGCGTCCGGTCCGTGTCCTGGTCGGCCTGGAGCGGTACGCGCTCGCGGAGGAGAGCCTGGCCGACGGTCTGGCCCGGCTGGTGAACTCGGTGCCCAAGCAGGACGGTTCGGCCGAGGACTGGGAGCGGGCCGCCGCCGCGACCCGGGGTTCGACGGCCGAGCTGCTCCGCGCGGTCGCCGCACACGGCCTGGTCCTGCACACCGGCGGCGAGGCCTCCCTGACCGAGCCCGCGGCACTGCTGACCGCCGCGCACACCCTGGGCCTGCGCGCCTGGGCCGCCACCCACGGCCCGATCGGCCGTAACCGCTTCGCGGCGCTGCTCCGTCGGTCCGGCCACCCGGCGGACCCGGGCGCGGATCTGGCGGCGGCCCTCCCCGGGCAGGTCGTCCCCGGGCAGGCCGTCCCCGGGCAGACCGCCGAAACGGCCGATGCCGCTCCCGGCGCCCACGCCCCCGTGGTCACCGTCGCCGGGCTGCTCTCCGGGGCCGAAGGACCTGGCCGGGACGCGGACGGGGCGCTGGATCTCGATCTGCTCGTCGTGCTCGACGCGCCGCAGCTGGATGTCGAGACGGCCGCGCTGCTGACGGAGTCGCTGCCGGACGGGGCGCGGCTGGTGCTGGCCGGGGATCCGGCGGTGCTGTGGTCCGTCGGTCCGGGCCGGGTGTTCGCGGATCTGCTCGCCGCGCGGATCTGCCCGCAGATCGCCTCGCGGCAGCCGGATCCCGGGCCGCTGGGCGAGCTGGTCTCCGGTATCGGCGTCGGTGAGCTGAACCAGGTGGAGGCCCCCGGCAAGGAGGTCGTGATCGTGCCGGTGCGGGACGCGGGCGAGGCCGTGCACCGGACGGTGCAGCTCGTCGCGGACTCGGTGCCGCGGGCGATCGGCGTACCGGCCGAGCAGACGCAGGTGATCACGCCGGGGCACGGCGGCGCCGTCGGCACGCGTGCGCTCAACGCGGCGTTGAAGGAGCGGCTCAATCCGGGCCCGGGCCGCTTCGGCGGCTTCGACCCCGGTGACCGTGTCGTCCACTCCCCCGTGCCGGGCCGTGCGCTGCCGGGCCGCGTGGTGAAGGCAGATGCCGAGGGGCTGCATCTGGCGTGCGAGGGCGAGGACGTCGTCGTACCGAAGGAGCGGGTGGAGCAGTCCGTGCGGCACGGCTGGGCGCTCACCGCGCACCAGGCGGTGGGGAGCCGGTGGCCGGCGGTGGTCGTGGTGCTGCCCGGCGATGCCGCGCAGGCCCTCAGCCGGCCGTGGGTGTACACGGCGTTCGGGCGGGCCGACCGCCATCTGTCCGTCGTGCACGGCGTGGAACAGGCCTTGGCCAGGGCTGTGGCCGAGGTTCCGGCGAAGCCCCGGACGACCCGGCTTCCGGTGCTGCTCGCCCCGCAGATCAGCGGCTGACGACGACGGCGGTGGTCACGGGGCGGCCCCGTGACCACCGCCGTCGGGTGGCTGACGTGTGCGCTCAGCGGCGGTCCGCGTCGAGCGGTTCCAGATCCTCGTCCTCGTCCAGGTCGGTGTCGAGGTCGTCCTCGGCCTCGTCCACCACCTCGTCGTCCTCGTCGTCGACGTCGTCGAACACGGCGCTGACGTCGAAGCGGCAGACCACACTCTGCGGATCGACCTGCTCGAACGGCGCCTCCAGCCACTCGCCGGGGTCGGCCGGTTCCTCCGCCGCCGTCACCCAGAGCGTGGAGTCGCCCTCCTCCAGCCCGAACTCCTTGTGCCGGGAGGCGATCTCGTCCGGTTCGAACTCGCCGAAGAGGAGGCCGAGCGCACCGTGGATCGTCCCGGAGGCGGCCGGGCCGTCCTCGCCCTCCGCGGCCTCGATCCGCTGGGCATGGGCGAGCAGCCGCTGTGGCTCCGCCACCGCGTAGTCGCGGCGGATCAGTACGCTCAGCGCGTTCGGTTCCTCGGGCCCCGTGTACGGGGGCAGCGCGTCCTCCGTACCGGGGATCTCGAAGGGTGTGACCTCGTCGTAACGGTCATAGAGCAGTTCGTCGTACACCTCTGCGGCCGCGGCCAGCTGGTTGAACGCCTCGTAGACGGCCGGGTCGTCCTCCCCCGACCTGCGTTCGACCGCGGCCAGGTGGCGGTCGAGCGCGGTCTTGACCGCCTCGGCGGCGGCGCGTACCTCGGCAGCGGTGGGCTGCGCAGCATCAGACATAGTGCAGACGCTATCCGTACCAGGCCCCAGCCCGCACAATAGATGCGATGCCGGAATACGAATTTGTCGACGTGTACGTGCCGCGCGGGGTCTCCCGCAAGGAGACGGCACGTCTGTTGACCGACCACGCCGAGTACGGACACTGGGAGTTGCACCGTCTGAGCCTGCTGCGCGACGGCAGCCGCAAGGTGCGGTTGCGCCGGCGGATCATCCGTCAGGTGCGGGCCACGTGGTGAGCTGAGACGGGGCACTGGGAGAAGGCACACACGGGAGCGGGCCCCGCATCGGCGGGGCCCGCTCCGTTTTCCGCTGGTGCCAGGCCTTGGCTCGGCCTTCCCCGGGGCTGTCAGGCCGAGGTGCGCGCCTTGCGGTAGAGGATCGAGCCCGCGAGCAGCGCGCCCGCGCCGGCCGGCAGGGCGAGGCCGAGCGGCAGGTCGCTGCCGGTGCTGGCGAGCTGGGCGTCGCCCTTGGGCTGGGTGACGAACTGGCCGCCCAGCTCGTTGCCGTCCGACGAACCGCCCGGCTTCTCGCCGGGCGGGGTGCCGGGGTCGTCCGGGTGTCCGGGCTTGCCGGGGTCGCCCGGGTTTCCGGGACCGTCCGGACCACCGGGGTCGCCCGGGTTTCCGGGACCGTCCGGACCACCGGGGTCGCCCGGGTTTCCGGGGTTGCCCGGGTCGCCCGGCTGTCCCGGGTTCTCGTGGCCGCCGCCGGGCGGGTCGGTGTGATGCCCGCCGGAGCCGCCGTTCGCGCAGTCGTTGCCCGTGCTGGAGTTGCCGGCGCCGATGACGTCGACGCTGTTGCCGCAGACGTTCACCGGCGCGTAGACCGGCGCCTCGACATGGTTGCCCGAGCCGACGCCGGGCGAGTCACCGGCATGGCCGCCGGCGTGCGAGCCGCCGTTACCGCCTGAATCGCCGTATCCCCCCGACGACGATCCACCGCCCTCGTTGGCACACGAGTTGCCCACCGACGGGTTGAGGACACCGATCACATTGACCGTGTTCCCGCAGACGTTGACCGGCGCGTGCACCGGCGCCTGCACCGTGTTACCGGACAGCACGCCGGGCGAGCCCGCGCTGGAGCCCTGCGCGCCCGAGTCGGCGTGAGCGGAGCCGCCCGCGGCGGCGATCACGCCGGTCGCGGCCGCCACGGTCATCAGACCCTTGCGGGTGACCTGTCGCATTCCTGAATACCTGCCTTCGGACTGTCTCGAATTCTTCTCGAATTCCTCGAAAGAAGCGTTCGGTCCCGGAGCGCATGGCACGCGCTCCGGGACCGATGGCTCAGAACTCCCCTTGAAGAGCGGGGAGCGTCACTTGTTGACGCAGGTGTTGCCGAAGGCGGGGTTCAGCAGCCCGATCACGGAGACCGTGTTGCCGCAGACGTTCACCGGGACGTGAACGGGCGCCTGAATGACGTTGCCGGACAGGACGCCCGGGGAGTGCGCGGCGACACCCTGGGCACCCGAGTCGGCGACGGCCATGCCCGCGCCCGCGAGAACCAGACCACCGGTGGCAGCCGCAGCAGCGACGACCTTCTTGATCATTATTCCTCCTAGTTGGCAAAGCGACCCATCTTGCGATCGCATTACCTGTAACGAGGAGGGAGTAATGAGGCTACGAGCTTATGGTCGCATTCACCCTTCCCAGTTGATCTCGTACACCCGACCGAATAGCGCTGTTTCGTATGGGCTGCCTCAGGACGCGTCGATGAACCGGTCGAGCACCCGCGTACCGAACTTCAGGCCGTCCACCGGCACCCGCTCGTCCACGCCGTGGAACATGCCGGCGAAGTCCAGCTCCGGCGGCAGCTTCAGCGGCGCGAAGCCGAAGCCCCGGATGCCCAGGTCGTCGAAGGACTTCGCGTCCGTCCCGCCGGAGAGCATGTAGGGGATCGCCTTGGCGGTCGGGTCCTCGGCCAGCAGCGAGGACTGCATCGCCTCCACGAGCGCCCCGTCGAAGGTGGTCTCGACGGCCTTGTCGGCGTGGACGTCCTCGCGCCGCACCTTCGGGCCGAGGATCCGGTCGAGGTCGGCGAGGAACTCCTCCTCGTGCCCGGGCAGGAACCGTCCGTCGACGTGGGCGGTCGCCTCGCCCGGGATGACGTTGACCTTGTAGCCGGCACCCAGCTGCGTGGGGTTGGCCGTGTTGCTCAGCGTCGCGCCGATGAACTTGGCGATGCCGCCGAGCCGCACGAGGGTCGACTCCATGTCCTCCGGGTCGAGCTCGATGCCGAGCGCGTCACCGAGCTCGTCGAGGAAGGCGCGGGTGGTCTTGGTGACCCGCACCGGGAACTTGTGCCGCCCCAGCCGGGCGACGGCCTCCGACAGCTCGGTGATCGCGTTGTCCCGGTGGATCATCGACCCGTGCCCGGCCGTGCCGGCCACGGTCAGCTTCATCCAGTGCATGCCCTTCTCGGCCGTCTGGATCAGGTACAGCCGCCGCTCCTCGCTCACGGTGAAGGAGAATCCGCCCACCTCACTGATCGCCTCGGTGACGCCCTCGAAGAGGTCCCGGTGGTTGTCGACGAGGTAACGGGCCCCGTACGTGCCGCCCGCCTCCTCGTCCGCGAGGAACGCCAGGACGATGTCGCGCGGGGGCTTGCGCCCGCTGCGCATCCGGTCCCGGACGACCGCGAGGGTCATCGCGTCCATGTCCTTCATGTCGACGGCACCGCGGCCCCACACGCAGCCGTCGGCGACCTCGCCGGAGAAGGGGTGGTGGGTCCAGTCGTCGGCGTTGGCCGGTACGACATCGGTGTGCCCGTGGATGAGGAGCGCGGGCCGGGACCGGTCCTCGCCCTCGATCCGGGCCACCGTGGAGGCGCGGCCCGGGTGCGACTCGAAGATCTGCGGTTCGAGCCCTACCTCGGCGAGCTTCTCGGCGACGTACTCCGCCGCCTTGCGCTCGCCCGGACCCGAGTGGTCACCGTAGTTGCTGGTGTCGATCTGGATCAGCTCGCGGCAGAGGTCCACGACCTCGTCCTCGCCGGTGACGTTCCTGGCCGTGTCCGTCTCGCTCACGTGCTTCCTCCCGGTGTCACTGCTGGTGGGTCCCCCTCATCCTCCCTCTCCCCGGCCCGCACCCCAAGACCGGTCCCGGCCCGTCACACGCCGTTCACGCCCGGCCGGGTGCGGGCGGGGGTGATCGGCCACCCCTGAGAGCCTGGTAATGTTTACGTCGTCGCCGCGGGGAGAACCCGCGCGACAGACACCTTGTCCGGGTGGCGGAATGGCAGACGCGCTAGCTTGAGGTGCTAGTGCCCTTTATCGGGCGTGGGGGTTCAAGTCCCCCCTCGGACACAGATCGAAAAGCCCCTCTCACCGAGGGGCTTTTCGTCGTTTTCCGGGCAGGACGGCCTCCCACCGGGGGAATGTGGGCGACATCTCGCCAGGTCGGCAGAAGCACAGGTGGGAGCCGGGGCGCCGGATCTCCGCGGTTTCTCGCGTTCGCCTCCGCGTGGCGGACATGACAGGGCGAAGTCACCCGACCACTAGAGTATTGGGCTTGTTCGCACCGGAACGGAACATCCCCAGGCAGACCTGCGGGCCCACCGGCGCCCCGGATGGTCCGGGTTCGAGACTTCGAGGATCCGATGGCCGCCCTGCACGACAGCCCTGACCTCACCGTGCTGGACCGGGAGCTGAGCACGGCTCCGAGCGACGTCGCCCGTTTCTCCGCCGGTGCCGCGGCCTCCCCCCGCACCCTGGTCGACATCTTCGAGGCGTCCGTACGCGCGTACCCCGACGAGCCCGCGCTCGACGACGGCCACCGGCCGCTCACCTACCGCGCGCTGGCGGTCGAGGTGGACCACCTGCGGCAGCGGCTGGCCGCCCTGGACGTCGGGCTCGGGGACCGCGTCGGTGTCCGGGTCCCGTCGGGCACCAACGACTTGTACGTGGCGATCCTCGCGGTGCTGGCCGCCGGCGCCGCGTACGTGCCCGTGGACGCCGAGGACCCCGACGAGCGGGCCGATCTGGTCTTCGGCGAGGCCGGGGTGCGGGCGGTCGTCGGGGCCGGTCACGAGCTGACCGTCCGAGGCGGCGCCGGTCACACCGCAACCCGGCCCGGTGCCGGGCACGACGCGTGGATCATCTTCACCTCCGGCTCCACCGGAAAGCCCAAGGGCGTGGCCGTCAGCCACCGCAGCGCCGCGGCCTTCGTCGACGCGGAAGCCGCCCTGTTCCTGACCGACGAGCCGATCGGACCCGGAGACCGCGTCATGGCGGGGCTGTCCGTCGCGTTCGACGCGTCCTGTGAGGAGATGTGGCTGGCGTGGCGGTACGGCGCCTGTCTGGTGCCGGTGCCGCGCTCGCAGGTCAGGAGCGGTGCCGATCTCGGGCCCTGGCTGGTCGAGCGGGAGATCACGGTCGTGTCCACCGTGCCGACGCTGGCGGCGCTGTGGGAGCCGGAGACGCTCAATGACGTACGCCTGCTGATCTTCGGCGGGGAGGCGTGCCCGCCCGAGCTGGCACAGCGGCTGGTGACCGAGGGGCGCGAGGTGTGGAACACCTACGGGCCGACCGAGGCCACCGTCGTGGCGTGCGCGTCGCTGATGAGCGGCGAGGAGCCGATCCGGATCGGGCTGCCGCTGGACGGCTGGGAGCTGGCCGTCGTGGACGAGGCCGGGGAGCCCGTGCCGATGGGCGGCAGCGGGCAGCTGGTGATCGGTGGGGTCGGGCTCGCCCGGTATCTCGACACCGAGAAGGACGCGGAGAAGTACGCGCCGCTTCAGGCGCTGGGCTGGGAGCGGGCGTACCGCAGCGGTGACCTGGTGCGGGCCGAGCCGGAGGGGCTGGTCTTCCTCGGGCGGGCCGACGAGCAGATCAAGCTCGGGGGGCGGCGGATCGAGCTCGGTGAGGTGGACGCCGCCCTGCAGGCGCTTCCCGGTGTCGCCGGCGCGGCCGCCGCCGTGCGTACCGCTCGCAGCGGAAATCAGCTCCTCGTCGGGTACGTCGTCATCCAGGAAGGGTGGGATCAGGCCGCCGCCGTCGAGAAGCTGCGTGCCGAACTGCCCGCCGCTCTCGTGCCGCTGCTCGCGCAGGTCGACGAACTGCCCACCCGTACGTCCGGAAAGGTCGACCGGAACGCGCTGCCGTGGCCGCTGGAGGGCCTGGTCGGCGATGGCCCGGCCGAAGAGCTGTACGGGACCGAGGCGTGGCTCGCCGAGCAGTGGGGCGAGGTGCTGGGCATCCCGGTGGGCAGCGCCTCGGACGACTTCTTCGCCATCGGCGGGAACAGTCTGGCCGCCGCCCAGCTGACGACGAGGCTGCGCACCCGCTACCCGAGCGCGGCGGTGCTGGACCTCTACCAGCATCCGACGCTGCGCAAGCTGGCCCGGCACCTGGAGGAGTCCACGCAGGGCGACGGCTCCCGGCGGGTGGTCGAGCCCGTGCCGGTGCGGGCCGGGGTGCTGCAACTCCTCCTGCTGCTGCCGTTGTTCACGCTGCTCGGGCTGCGCTGGATGGTGCCGCTGGCCGCCCTGGGGAACGTGCTGGGGGCGTACGCCTGGCTGCCGACCGCTCCCTGGTGGGTCGTGGGCGCCGGGGCGTTGCTGTTCTTCAGTCCGCCGGGACGGCTGGCCATCGCCGCCGGTGGGGCGCGGCTGCTGTTGCGCGGGGTGACGCCGGGTCGCTACCCACGCGGTGGGAGTGCGCATCTGCGGCTGTGGACGGCCGAGCGTCTCGCCGAGTTCAGTGGCGCGGCCTCGCTCACCGGTTCCTGGCTGGAGCGGTACGCCCGGGCGCTCGGCGCCAGGGTCGGGGCCGACGTGGACCTGCACTCCCTGCCGCCGGTGACCGGGATGCTCAAGCTCGGGCGGGGTGCCGCCGTGGAGTCCGAGGTGGATCTGTCGGGCTACTGGCTGGACGGTGACCGGCTGGAGATCGGGCCGGTCAAGGTGGGTGCCGGTGCGGTGCTCGGGACGCGCAGCATGCTGTTCCCGGGGGCGCGCGTGGGCAAGCGGGCCGAGGTCGCGCCCGGTTCCGCCGTCGCCGGGCAGGTGCCCACCGGGCAGCGCTGGGCCGGGGCGCCCGCCGTGAAGCTCGGCAAGGCCAAGCGGAACTGGCCCGAGGAGCGGCCGGGCAAGGGCGTGTTCTGGCGGGCGATGTACGGCGTCTCCGGGTTCGGGCTGAGCGCTCTGCCCCTGCTCGCCGGACTCGCCGCGCTCCTCACCGCCGGCCTGTTCGTGGCGCCCGGTGCCGGGCTCGGTGAGGCGCTGCGGGGCGCGGCGCTCGCGCTGGTTCCGGCGACCCTGGCCTTCGGTGCGGTGTACGCGCTGCTGCTGCTCGTCGCGGTACGGCTGCTGAGCCTCCGGCTGCGCGAGGGCACGCACGCCACGCACAGCAGGGTCGGCTGGCAGGCCTGGACGGTCACGCAACTGATGGACCAGTCCCGGGAGATACTGTTCCCGCTGTACGCCGGGCTGGTCACGCCGGTGTGGCTGCGGCTGCTCGGGATGCGGATCGGGCGGGGCGCCGAGGTGTCGACGGTGCTCGCGCTGCCCAGTCTGACCACGGTGGGCGACGGCGCGTTCCTCGCGGACGACACGCTGACCGCGCCGTACGAGCTGGGCGGCGGGTGGATGCGGATCGGGCGTGCGCAGATCGGGCGCCGGGCGTTCCTCGGGAACTCGGGGATGACCGCGCCGGGGCGCAGCGTGCCGGACGGCGGGCTGGTCGGGGTGCTGTCGGCGACGCCGAAGAAGGCGAAGAAGGGCAGCTCGTACCTGGGGCTGCCGCCGGTGAAGCTGCCGCGCAACGCGGGCGGCGGCGACCAGAGCCGGACGTACGAGCCGCCGGCGCGGCTGCTGTGGGCGCGGGGCCTGGTGGAGGTGTGCCGGATCGCTCCGGTGCTGTGCTCGGCCGCGCTGGCGGTGCTGACGGTGGCGGCGCTGAGCGCGCTGGGTGGCTGGGCGTGGCCGCTGGCCGGGGTCGTGCTGCTGGCGGCGGGGGCCGCGGGGTGTGCACTGTCCGTGGTCGCCAAGTGGCTGCTCGTGGGGCGGCACCGTAGTGGTGAGCACCCGCTGTGGAGCTCCTTCGTGTGGCGCAACGAGCTGGCGGACACGTTCGTCGAGGTGGTGGCGGTGCCGTGGCTGGCCGGGCGCGTGCCCGGTACGCCGCTGATGACGCTGTGGCTGCGCGGGCTCGGTGCCCGGATCGGCCGGGGCGTGTGGGTGGAGAGCTACTGGCTGCCGGAGACCGACCTGGTGACGCTCGGCGAGGGGACGACCGTGAACCGCGGCTGTGTGCTCCAGACCCACCTCTTCCACGACCGGATCTTGCGGACGGATACTGTGGTCCTCCGTGAGGGCGCCACTCTGGGCCCGGGCGGGATCGTCCTGCCCGGCAGCACCGTCGGGGCCCGCACCACGCTGGGTCCGGCGTCCCTGGTGATGGCCGCGGAGTCCGTGCCCGACGACACGCGCTGGCTGGGCAACCCGATCGAGGCATGGCGTCGCTAGGCGGTACCCCCGCGGGGCCGGGGGCCGACGGACGTCGTACGAGCGCAGTGCAGGGAGCGGACGCAACAGTGGCGGTTCAGCAGTCAGCGGGTCAGGACCCGTACTTCCCGGGCCACGGTGACCACCGGTACCGGGTGCACCGGTACGAGCTCACGCTGGACTACCGCCCCGCGCCGAACCGGCTGTCGGGAACGGCGCGGATCAACGCCATCGCGGGCCGTGGCCAGCTCACCGAGTTCCAGCTGAACCTCGCCGATTTCCGGGTGGGCCGGGTGAAGGTCGACGGCCGTACGGCGCACTACACGCACCGGGGCGGCAAGTTGCGCGTGCGCCCCGCCAAGCCGCTGCGCGCCGGTGCCGCGTTCACCGTCGAGGTGCAGTGGTCGGGGAATCCCCGGCCGGTGAACAGCCCCTGGGGCGGCCTCGGCTGGGAGGAGCTGGAGGACGGGGCGCTGGTGGCGAGCCAGCCGGTCGGGGCGCCGTCGTGGTACCCGTGCAACGACCGGCCGGCGGACAAGGCCTCGTACCAGATCTCGGTCACGACGCCGTCGGCCTACGCGGTGGTGGCCGGTGGACGCCTGCTCACCCGCACGACGAAGGCCTCGACGACCACCTGGGTGTACGAGCAGGCGGCGCCGACCTCCAGTTACCTGGTGGGGCTGTCGATCGGGAAGTACCAGACCGTACTGCTGGGTGACCCGGGCCCGGGCGGGGTGCCGCAGCACGGGCACATTCCGGCGCACCTGCTCCCCCGGTTCTCCCGGGACTTCGCACGGCAGCCCGCGATGATGGAGCTGTTCCAGGAACTGTTCGGGCCGTACCCGTTCGACGAGTACGCGGTCGTCGTGACCGAGGAGGAGCTCGACGTCCCCGTCGAGGCGCAGGGGTTGTCGCTGTTCGGGTCCAACCACGTGGACGGGGCGCGGGGTTCGGAACGGCTGGTCGCGCACGAGCTGGCGCACCAGTGGTTCGGCAACAGCGTGTCCATCGCCGACTGGCGGCAGATCTGGCTGAACGAGGGGTTCGCGAAGTACGCCGAGTGGCTGTGGTCGGAGCGCTCGGGAGGCCGCGGTGCCCGGCAGCTGGCCGCCGCCGCACACCGGTCGCTGTCCGCGCTGCCGCAGGACCTCTGCCTCGCCGATCCGGGGCGGAAGTCGATGTTCGACGACCGTCTTTACCAGCGCGGCGGGCTCACCCTGCACGCGGTGCGGTGCGCCCTGGGCGACGACGCGTTCTTCCGCATGCTGCGCGGGTGGGCGGGCCTGCACCGGGGCGGGGCGGTGACGACGGCGGCCTTCATCGCGCACGTGGCGCGGTTCGCGGACGAGTCGCCGGACGAGTTGTTCGACGCGTGGGTGTACGGGACGGCGCTGCCGCCGCTGCCCTCGTCCGGGACGGACGCGGCTGTCTAGGACAATGACCGGCATGAGTACGCGTTCCTGCCCGTGCGGGCTGCCTCAGGCCTACGAGGCGTGCTGCGGCCGCTACCACTCCGGCGCCGCCGCCGCGCCGACCGCCGAGGCGCTGATGCGGTCGCGGTACTGCGCCTTCGTGAAGGAGGACGCCGGGTATCTGCTGCGGACCTGGCATCCGCGGACGCGGCCCGGGACGCTGGAGCTGGATCCGCGGATGCGGTGGGCCGGGCTGGAGATCCTGGGCACGAGTGACGGGTCGGCGTTCCACTCCGCCGGGACGGTGGAGTTCCGGGCGTCGTACCGGGGCGGTTCGCTGCACGAGCGAAGCCGGTTCGAGCGGGTCGACGGGGCCTGGGTGTACGTCGACGGGGAGTTCCTGCCGTAGCGGGAGCGGATCCCCCTACGGCGCCAGGATGTCGAGCTCCTGGAGGGCGCCGACCGTGATCTCGCGGGTCAGTTCCTCCGCGCGGGTCGCGTCGCCGGCGCGGACCGCCTCGGCGACCTGGACGTGCAGGGTGACGGCGGCGGGGTCGGGGTCCTCGAACATCACGTCGTGGTGGGTGCGGCCGGCCAGGACCTCGGCGACGACATCGCCGAGGCGGGCGAACATCTCGTTGCCGGAGGCGTCCAGGATGACGCGGTGGAAGGCCATGTCGTGGACGAGGTACTCCTCCAGCTTGTGACCGCGTGAGTTGGCGACCATGCCGAGGGCGCACTCGGTGAGTTCGGCACACTGGTCGGCGGTGGCGTGCCGGGCGGCGAGGCCGGCGGCGACCGGTTCGATCGCCGAGCGCAGCACCGTGAGGGAGCGCAGCTGGGGAGCGCGGTCCTTGCCGGCCAAGCGCCAGCGGATGACCTGCGGATCGTAGACGTTCCACTCCGACTTCGGGCGCACGGTCACGCCCACGCGGCGGCGGGACTCGACCAGGTGCATGGACTCCAGGACGCGGACCGCCTCGCGCATCACCGAGCGTGACACGTCGAAACGCTGGGCGAGCTCGTCCGTGCGCAGGACACTGCCCGGCGGGTACTCGCCCGCCGTGATCTCGGGGCCCAGGGTGTCCAGAACATGGCCGTGCAGCCCCCGGCCCGGTGTGCTCATGCACTCAGCGTACGGGGTAGATCACGGAGACAAAAAGTCAGACTTATTCATCACGACCTCTTGAATTCGTCGTACCTAATGGGTTTCAGTTGCGTCGACATCACGTGTCGACGGAGACAGCAGACAGTGAGGCAGCGATGAACACCCCCCACGTCGTCGTGGTCATGGGCGTCGCCGGCACCGGCAAGACCACCATCGGTCCCCTGCTCGCGGCCCGGCTCGGCGTTCCGTACGCCGAGGGCGACGACTTCCACCCGCAGGCCAACATCTCCAAGATGTCGGCCGGTACCCCGCTCACCGACGAGGACCGCCTGCCCTGGCTGGACGCCATCGGCACGTGGGCGCACGGGCGGGCCGGGCTCGGCGGGGTGGTCAGCTGCTCGGCACTGAAGCGGTCGTACCGCGACCGGCTGCGGGCCGCCGCGCCCGGCGTGGTCTTCGTGCACCTCACGGGTGACCGCGCGCTCATCGAGGACCGGATGTCGCACCGGCAGGGGCACTTCATGCCCACGGCGCTGCTCGACTCCCAGTTCGCCACGCTCCAGCCGCTCCAGGCGGACGAGGCGGGGGTCGACGTGGACGTCTCGGGCAGCCCGGAGGAGATCACCGAGCGGGCGGCGCTCGCTCTGGAGGATCTCCCCGAGCCCGTCCAGTAGTCCCTGGCGGTCCCCTCCCCCGACTCCCCTCCAACTCAAGGGAACCCACCCCGTGACCAGACTCAGCGTCGAGATGCTGGCAGCGGACGCACCCGAGCCGATCACCTCGGCCGGCCACGCTCAGCTGGGCATCGCCGTCCTGGCGGGCATCGCCGTCATCGTCCTGCTCATCACCAAGTCCAAGCTGCACGCCTTCCTGGCGCTGACCATCGGGTCACTGGCGCTCGGCGCGATCGCCGGGGCGCCGCTGGACAAGGTCCTCACCAGCTTCAGCACCGGCCTCGGCACCACGGTCGCCGGCGTCGGCGTGCTGATCGCCCTCGGTGCCATCCTCGGGAAGATGCTCGCCGACTCCGGGGGCGCCGACCAGATCGTCGACACCATCCTCGCGAAGGCCGGCGGCCGGTCGATGCCGTGGGCGATGGTGCTCATCGCCTCCGTGATCGGGCTGCCGCTGTTCTTCGAGGTCGGCATCGTGCTGCTGATCCCGGTGGTGCTGATGGTCGCCAAGCGCGGCAACTACTCGCTCATGCGGATCGGCATCCCGGCGCTCGCGGGCCTGTCCGTGATGCACGGGCTGGTGCCGCCGCACCCCGGTCCGCTGGTCGCGATCGAGGCGGTCAAGGCCGACCTCGGGGTGACGCTGGCGCTGGGTGTCCTCGTCGCCATACCCACGGTGATCATCGCCGGCCCGCTGTTCTCGCGGTACGCGGCCCGCTGGGTGGACGTCCCCGCCCCCGACCGCATGATCCCGCAGCGCGCTTCGGAGGACCTGGACAAGCGCCCCAGCTTTGGCGCCACGCTGTTCACGATCCTGCTGCCGGTGATCCTCATGCTGGCCAAGGCGCTCGTCGACATCGTCATCGACGACCCGGAGAACCTGGTCCAGCGGGTCTTCGACGTCATCGGCGCCCCGATGATCGCGCTGCTCGCGTCGGTGCTGGTCGGCATCTTCACGCTGCTGCGGCCCGCCGGGTTCTCCAAGGAGCGGATCTCGCCGCTCGTCGAGAAGAGCCTCGCGCCCATCGCGGGCATCCTGCTGATCGTCGGCGCGGGCGGCGGCTTCAAGCAGACCCTGATCGACACCGGGGTGGGCCAGATGGTCCTGGACATCTCCAAGGACTGGTCGATCCCCGCGCTGCTGCTGGCCTGGCTGATCGCGGTGGTGATCCGGCTGGCGACCGGTTCGGCGACGGTGGCGACGGTCTCGGCCGCCGGGCTGGTCGCCCCGCTCGCGGCCGACATGTCCACCACGCATGCGGCCCTGCTGGTCCTCGCCATCGGCGCCGGCTCGCTGTTCTTCAGCCATGTCAACGACGCCGGGTTCTGGATGGTGAAGGAGTACTTCGGGCTGAGTGTCGGCCAGAACATCAAGACCTGGTCGGTCATGGAGACGATCATCTCGGTGGTCGCCGGCGGCATCGTCCTGCTGTTGTCCCTCGTGATCTAGGAGTGCCACGGCCATGACGGCTCACCCCCTCTTCGACATCAGCGGCCGTACGGCGCTGGTGACCGGCTCCAGCCGGGGCATCGGACTCGCCCTCGCCCGTGGTCTGGCGGAGGCCGGATGCACGGTCGTCCTCAACGGACGCGACAAGGACCGGCTCACCGAGGCCGCCGCCGGACTGCCCGGCGACCGGGTGCACACGGCGGCGTTCGACGTGACCGACGGCCCGTCGGTGGCGGACGGCATCGCGGACGTCGAGGAGCGGGTGGGCCCGCTCGACATCCTCGTCAACAACGCGGGCATGCAACTGCGCGCCCCGCTGCTGGAGTTCACCGACTCCGACTGGCACCGGATCATCGACACCAATCTGACCAGTGCCTTCCTGGTCGGCCGGGAGGCCGCGCGCCGGATGACGGAACGCGGCCACGGCAAGATCATCAACATCTGCTCCCTGCAGAGCGAGGTGGTACGGCCCGGGATCGCGCCGTACGCCGCCACCAAGGGCGCGCTGAAGATGCTCACCAAGGGCATGTGTGCGGACTGGGGGCCAAGCGGTGTGCAGGTCAACGGGCTCGGCCCGGGCTACATCGAGACCGAACTGACGCGGCCGCTGGTCGACGACGAGGAGTTCAGTGCCTGGGTGCGGCGGCGCACCCCGGCCGGCCGGTGGGGTCGCACCCAGGATCTGGTGGGCGGGGTGCTGTTCCTCGCCTCCCCCGCGGCCGACTTCGTCAGCGGGCAGGTGCTGTATGTCGACGGCGGTATGACGAGCGTGCTGTGACCACCTGCCGGGAGGCTGTGATGCTGGGTTGTGTGATCCACGGTCAGGGTGACCTGCGCGTGGCGGAGTTGCCGGTTCCCGAGCCCGGGCCGGGGCAGGCGCTGGTCGCCGTGCGGTACGGCGGGGTGTGCGGGTCCGATCTGCACTACTGGCGGCACGGCGGGGTCGGGGACTTCCGGCTCCGGGAGCCGATGGTGCTCGGGCACGAGGTCGTGGGGACGGTGGTCGGGTACGGTGCCGGCGCGTCGGGGCCGGCACCGGGTACCGCCGTCGCCGTGCATCCGGCGACCCCGTGCGGGGTGTGTCCGGAGTGCGCGGAGGGGCGGCGGAACATCTGCCGGGACACGCGGTACCTGGGCAGTGCGGCGCGTTTTCCGCACGTGCAGGGCGGATTCGCGGCGCAGGTCGTCGTGCCCTGCGAGCAGGTGCGGGCCCTGCCGGACGGTCTGGAGCTGCGGCGGGCCGCGCTCGCCGAGCCGCTGTCCGTCGCGCTGCACGCGGTGCGGCGGGCCGGGGACGTGGCCGGGCGGCATGTCCTGGTGACCGGTGCCGGGCCCATCGGGTGTCTCGTCGTCGCGGCGGCGAAGGCGGCGGGGGCTTCCCGGGTGACTGTCACGGATCTGCTGCCCGAAGCGCTGCAGTACGCGCGGGTCGCCGGTGCCGGGGCTCTCGTACGGGCCGATGATCCTGACGACCCGGGGTGGCCTTCCGAAGTGGACGTCGCGATCGAGGCGTCGGGAGTGGCTGCCGGGCTCGACACGTGTCTGCGGCGGGTGCGGCGGGGCGGGGTCGTCGTGCAGTTGGGGATGCTGCCGGCGGGGCACAGTGCGTTTGCGGGGAACCTCGTGGTGAGTCGGGAGATCGAGTTGCGGGGGGCGTTTCGGTTCGACGGGGAGTTCGATCAGGCGTTGGAGTTGTTGGCGGGGGAGGCGGCGTTCGACGGGCTCGTGAGTGCGGTGGTGCCTGTTTGGGATGCCGAGTCCGCTTTTGCCTTGGCCGCTGATCGGAGTCGGTCGTGCAAGGTGCTGTTGGATTTCGCCCCCTCGCCATAGGGCTGTGCGTTGTGGTGCGGCTGCGGGTGCGTGGGGGTTGTTCGCGCAGTTCCCCGCGCCCCTGAGACCCACCTACTGGCGCCATAGAGGGTGCTGTTGGTCCGCCCAGTCTCTGCTCACCGAGCCCGTGCGCATGCCTCTCCTCGATTCCGGGTCGGCCAGGGCCATGCCGATGTGGCCGGCCAGGACTATGCCGATCGTGAGGGCCAGCCAGTCGTGGACGAACGTCGCGCTGGTGCGCCAGAGCAGGGGGGTGAGGCGGGTGAACCACATCATCAGGCCGGTGCCGAGCATGACGAGGGTGGCGCCGGCGATCCAGGACGCGTAGAGCTTCTGGCCCGCGTTGAACTTGCCGGCCGGGCGGGACGCGGGGCTCTTGTCGCGGTGCAGGGCGGCACGCAGCCAGGTCCGGTCGTGCGGGCCGAAGCGGTTGAGCCGGCCCAGGTCGGCGCGGAAGGCGCGGGAGGCGAGGCCCGCCAGGACCGGGACGGGCAGGGCGAGGCCGGCCCACTCGTGGATGCGGACGACCAGTTCGCGGCGGCCGACGAGTTCGGCGAGCTGGGGAACGTAGAGGCAGGCCGCCGTCAGGACGCAGACGCCCATGAGCGCGGCCGTCGTGCGGTGCACCCAGCGCTCGGTCCGGCTGAAGCGCCTGACACCGGCCGGGGCGTCAGCTCGTAGGCTCATCGTCGCGTCCGTTCGAGCGGCCCACCCAGGCGTCGACGTCGTAGCCGCGCTCCTCCCAGTAGCCCGGCCGGACCTCGTCAGTGACGGTGATGCCGGAGAGCCACTTGGCGGACTTGTAGAAGTACATGGGCGCCACGTAGAGGCGGACCGGGCCGCCGTGGGAGTGGCCGAGGTCCTTGTCCTGCATGCGCAGGGCGACCAGGACGTCCGCGCGGCGGGCCTGGTCGAGGGTGAGGCTCTCGGTGTAGGTGCCGTCGAAGCAGGTGAAGCGGATGGCCTTCGCGGTGGGGCGGACCTTGGCGGCGTCCAGGAGGCGGGAGAGGCGTACGCCCTCGAAGGGAGTGTCGGGGACGCGCCAGCCGGTGACGCACTGGACGTCGCGGACCATGCGGGTCTGGGGCAGGGCCTTGAGGTCGGCCAGCGTGTACGTGGTGGGGCGGTCGACCAGGCCGTCGACCCTGAGGCGGTAGCTGTCGGCGTTCTTGCGGGGAACGGACGAGGCGACCGAGTAGTAGCGGAAGCCGCCACCGTTCGGGAGCAGTCCGGTCAGGCCGGTGGGGTCCTTGTCGGCGGCGCCGCCGAGGAAGTCCTCCAGGCCGCGCTGCAGCCGGGGCGCGGCGACCACGCCGAGGGCGCCCAGGCCGAGGGTGCCGAGGAAGACGCGGCGGCCAACCGGGGTGCCCCGTTGTGGGGGGCGTTCGTCGTTCATGCCCTCATGTACGTCCTCGTTCACGTTCTCATTCGAACACCCGCGGCCCCGTCAGGACAGGGATCGCGGGTGCTCGTCAGAGTTCCGTAACCACTTCTTACGCGGCCGGGGTCAGGACGACGCCGCCTTGTCCAGCTGGAACGCCTCGTTGCCGAGCCCGATCCGGGCGTGCTTCTCGGGGGCGCGGGCGCGCAGCACCAGACCCAGGACCAGGCCGGCGGCCAGGGCGAGGCCGATGATGCCGGGCAGTATCCAGCTCAGCGAGGAGTCCGGGCCGGCGCCGACGAGGACCTCGAAGTCCTTCACCGTGTAGCCGGCGATCACCAGCAGGGCGAGGCCCGCCAGCGCGGAGGTGACCAGCCGCCAGGCCTGGGCGCCCGCGGCACCCCGGCGGACGAAGAAGACGACGACGGACAGGGAGGCCGCCGCCATCAGCACGATCACGCCGAGGGCGCCGATGTTGCCGAACCAGGTGAACAGCTGCAGGACGGGCGCGGTCGGGTCGCCGACCGGCTTGTCGTCGGCGATCGCGAAGCCGACCACGACGACGACCGCCACGACGCTCTGGAGCAGCGAGCCGGTGCCGGGGGCACCGCTGGTGCCGCTGGTGCGGCCGAAGGCGGCGGGCAGCAGGCCCTCGCGGCCCATGGCGAAGGCGTACCGGGCGACGACGTTGTGGAAGCTGAGCAGCGCGGCGAACATGCCGGTGACGAACAGGACGTGCAGGACGTCGGTGAAGGTGCCGCCGAGGCGGGACTCGGTGAGGAAGAACAGCAGTCCGGCGCTCTGCTTCTGGGCGGTGCCGACGATCGCGGCGGGGCCGGTGGCGACGGTGAGGGCCCAGCTGCTCAGCGCGAAGAAGACGGCGACCCCGCCGACGGCGAGGAACATCACGCGCGGCACGAGGACGTGGGGGCGGCTGGTCTCCTCGGCGTACACGGGTGCCTGCTCGAAGCCGAGGAACGCGGCGATGCAGAAGCACAGCGCGGTGCCGACGCCCGCGCCGGTGAGGGTGTCCGGGTTGAAGGCGTGCAGCGAGAGGCCTTCCGTGCCCGGGTCGGCGAGGGCGGCGACGTCGAAGATCACGACGAGGAGCACTTCGATGACGAGCAGCACGCCGAGCACGCGCGCGTTGACGTCGATCTTCAGCCAGCCCAGCAGACCGACGGCGAGCGCGGCCACGAGCGCCGGTATCCACCAGGCGATCTCGACCTCGGCGTAGGTGGCGAGGAGCCCGGAAACCTCGAAGCCGAAGATGCCGTAGATGCCGATCTGGAGCGCGTTGTAGGCGACGAGGGCGACCAGGGCGGCGCCCGCGCCGGCGGTGCCGCCGAGGCCGCGGGAGATGTACGCGTAGAAGGCGCCCGCGTTGTGGACGTGGCGGCTCATCTCGGCGTACCCGATGCTGAACAGGATCAGGACGACGCCGAGGACGACGAAGAGCAGCGGCTGGCCGACGATGCCCATCACCGCGAATGTGGTGGGCATGACACCCGCGACCACCATGAGCGGGGCGGTCGCGGCGAGGACGGAGAGCAGCAGTCCCCCGGTGCCGAGCCGGTCGGCGCGCAGGGCGCGCTCCTGCCCCTTGAACGTACTGATGCCGCCGGCTGCGGATGTGCTCGTACTCGCATTCGTGCGCGAACTACTGTCCGTGGTCATCGGGAGAGCGTCCTCACTTCTGGATTTCCGGGGGTGTCAGGCCGTGCCGAGCGCGCCGGCGCGGGCGGCGGCGAAGACGGTGTGCGGGTCGCGGTCCGGGTACGACCAGGGCGCCGGGGTGGCGTACCGGCCGATCCGGTGGAACAGGGCGGCGGCCTCGGCGCCGCGGCCCTCGCAGTACTTGGCGTGGGCGAGGAAGTTCAGGTCGATCAGCCGGCGCGGATGTCCCTCCAGCTCCCACTCCAGCCACCAGTCGAAGGCGGCCTTCATGACCTGCCGGGCGCGGCGGCCGGTCCAGTGGCCCGAGGCGGCCGGGTCGGCGGGCTGGTGCCCGGCGGCGGCGAGGACGCGGTAGCGCTCGGCGTGCGCGATGACCGGCAGGATCGCGAGCGGGGAGTCGGCGGGTGCCTGTTCGGCGGCCCAGTTGGCGAAGTCGTAGACCTCGTGCAGCGGGTCGTCGCCGGCCTCCGCACGGCGCCCGGCGAGCCGGGCGACCATCAGGTGGTGGGCGTGGTGGTGGTCGGCGTACCGGGCGCGGACCTGCTCGAAGGTCCGGACCACGTCCTGGTCGGTGCCGACCGCGCACTCCAGCAGGAGCAGCCCGAGCCAGGGAGTGGGGTCGGCGGGGGCGCGGGCGGCGGCGGTCGCGCAGGCCTCGCGGGCGCGGACCGGCTTGCCCTTGCCGTGCAGGGCGCGCCGGACCTGGGCGAGGGCGAGCAGGACGGAGGCGTCGGCGGACTCGGGTTCGGCGAGCAGCCACTCGCGGGCCCATGCGGCGCAGTAGGACTCCCGGGCGAGGACGGTGACGCGGTGGCCGCGCCGGTCCCAGTCGTCTCCGGTGTGCACCAGCAGGGAGCGGGCGTTCTGCCAGCGGCCCTGCGCCAGCGCGGAGCGCGCGGTCACGAGGTCGGCGTCGTCGAGGGCCTCGTCGAAGGCCTGCGACGCACGTCTGCGGCCACGGCCGAGGGGAGGCGGGGGTGGGGGCACCGCGGAACTTCCTCACGCGCTCTTCTGGTGTTTCGGCTCACGGCGGTCGATGGAGCGCGTGTGTGCGCTTCGCCATGAACTGATCACGGACAGCCAACCCCCAGCCAACGGTTGACGTCAAGGGCCGCAAGGGCGTTACACGCGTCAACTCCCACCACTTGTGAGGATTTTGTGACCAGCGAAGCTGAAGGGGTAGGCGAGTCGGGCATCCGATTTATCCGTTTCGCCCTTTGTGGCGTGCGTCATAGTGCTGGGCGGTCACCACCGCGCACCATGGCATGACGTACGGGCGCGCCGGGCGGAGCCGGCCGGTACAGTCGGCCCCTACGCCATCGTGACCCGACCTGATGATCGAGGTACACCGCGTGTCGGTTCTGGTACTGGTGCTCGCCGTGAGCGCCGCTTGCTGTCTGGGCTTCGGTTTCGTGCTCCAGCAGAACGCGGCCCAGCGCGCCCCGCTCAACGACTTCCTGTCCTTCCGGCTGCTGCTCGACCTGGTGAAGGTGCCGCGCTGGCTCGGCGGCATCGGGCTGATGGTGGTCGGCATGGCGCTGGGCGCGGCCGCGCTGGGGCAGGGCGAGCTGTCGCTCGTGGAGCCGCTGCTGGCGACGAACCTGCTGTTCGCCCTCGCGCTGTCCCGTCGGCAGACCCGGCAGCCGCTCGGCCGCCAGGGCTGGGCGGGCCTGCTGCTGCTGGCGGGCGGGGTGAGCGCGTTCATCGTGGCGGGCGAGCCACAGGGCGGCGCCGCGACGGCCGATCCCACCCGGCAGTGGCTGATCATCGGGGCCATGATCGGGCTCGCCCTGCTGCTCACCGCGCACGCCAAGCGCTCCCGGCTGAGCTCCGGGCCGGTACTGCTGGCCCTGGGCGCCGGGCTCCTCTACGGCGTGCAGGACGCGCTCACGCGGGTGAGCGGGGAGAGGTTCTCCGAGGGCGGCTTCACCGAGCTGCTGACCGGCTGGCAGCCGTACGCCGTGCTCGCGCTGGGCGTCACGGGGCTGGTCCTCGTGCAGAGCGCCTTCGAGACCGCGTCCCTGCGCAAGTCGCTGCCGGCCCTGACCGCGGCCCAGCCGATCGCCGGGATCATCTGCGGCGTCGGCTTCCTGGGCGACCGGCTGCGGACCGACACCGTCGCCCTGAGCTGGGAGGCGGGCGGTCTCCTGGCCGTGATCGCCGGCATCGTGCTCCTGGGTCTGCATCCGGCCATGCCGACGGGGGCGCCGGAGCGGGCCCGGGCGGGGCGGCTTCAGCCGCAGCCGCAGGCGCAGTGAGGCCTCACGCCCTGCTTGGATGAGGGCATGAGCGCTGCGGACGAGGGCATGGGCCCAGTTGACGAGGGCACGAGCCCGGCTGACGAGGGCACGAGCCCGGCTGACGAGATCCTCGACATCGTCGACGAGAACGACCGGGTCATCGGGCAGTCGCCCCGGGGCGAGGCCTACGCCCGGGGACTGCGGCACCGCTGTGTGTTCATCCAGGCCCGGGACGCCGAGGGCCGGATCTTCGTGCACCGGCGGACGCCGACCAAACTGGTCTTCCCCTCCCTCTACGACATGTTCGTCGGCGGCGTGGTCGGCGCGGGCGAGGCCTACGACACGGCGGCGCTGCGCGAGGCCGAGGAGGAGCTGGGCGTCACGGGTCTGCCGCACCCCCGGTACCTCTTCAAGTTCCTCTACGACAACGGCGCCGGGCAGACCTGGTGGTCGGCGGTGTACGAGGTCCGCTGCGACCTTCCGGTCCAGCCGCAGGCCGAGGAGGTGGCCTGGCACGACTTCCTGCCCGAGGAGGAGGTGCGGCGGCGGCTGGGCGACTGGGAGTGGGTGCCGGACGGGCTGGCGGCGTACGAGCGGCTCGTGGCGTTCCGGTCGACGGACTGAGGGCCGAGGAGGCCGCCGCGAGGCAGGGGCGGAGCGCCGGGCGACCACCGGCAGCGCTCCGTGACGAAGGCCCCGGTAGGGTCGCGCACGTGATCGAGTTCGTACGGAACGTCCGTTTGTGGTTCGCGCCGGCGGAGGTGCGGCGGGACGGCGAGACGCCGGACTACCGGTTCTCGCTGGCGAACGAACGCACCTTCCTGGCCTGGCTGCGCACCGCCATGGCGCTGATCGGCGGCGGCTTCGCCGTGGACCAGTTCCTGCCGGACCTGCGCTGGGGCTGGCGGGTGGGACTGGCGCTCGCGCTGCTGGGTGCGGGCGTGCTGTGCGCGCTGCGCGCGGTCAACCACTGGGTCCGCTGTGAGCGGGCCATGCGCCGGGGCGAGGACCTGCCGGTGTCCCGGTTCCCGGCGGTGCTGAGCCTCGTCGTCGCGATCGTGGCCCTCGCCATGGTCGTCGTGGTGCTGGTGGGATGGGAGGGGTGAACGCACCGGCGGCCCGGCGGCAGGACCCCGACCGCGACCCCGGGCTGCAACCCGAGCGGACCCGGCTCGCGTGGCGGCGTACGACGCTGTCGGGCACGGCCGCCGCCGTGCTCGCCGTGAAGACCGCGCTGCAGGGCGGGCTGTCGGCGCCCAGGATCGTCGCCTGCGCACTGTGCTGCGTCCTGTGGCTGGCCTTCCTGACCATCGCCCACCGCCGCATCCGCACACTCGCGGCCACGCCCAGCCCCGAGGCCTTCGCACCACGCCACGCCACGGCCACGGTGCTGTGCACACTCGCGATGGCGGCGTGCGGGGCGGGGCTTGTCCTCTAGGGCGGGGACGCAGCGGGGCACAGCGGGCGCGGTGGCTTGCGTCGGGGGTGTAGGGACGTCGGGGACAGGGGCGTCGGGGGCAGGGACACCAGGGACAGGAACGTGGGGGCCAGGAACGCCAGGGACCCGGACGCCGACGGCCGGGACCGCGGGCGGCTGGCCGCCGGGGGCCGCAGGCTGCGGGCGCGGGCACCGCGCTGCCCTCTCTCCCAGGGTTGAGTCCCTGAGTAGGCGCTGCGCGTGCTAGGCACGGACCAGGGTCGATCTGATCGAGGGTCGCTGGTCACGAGAC